>JABJOX010000050.1 GCA_018664115.1 Candidatus Woesearchaeota archaeon | reverse complement strand
ATATTTTCTCTAAATTAAACTCAACAATAAAAAACGTTACAGAACTATTTGAAGAATATCGTTTCGATGAAACTATCGCTCCTTTAGAAGAACTGTTCTTAGAGTTAAGTAGAACTTATATCCAAATGGTTAGAGATAAAGCTTCGTTAGGTGAAGATCAAGATAAGGAAGTTGTAATTTATACCATCTATAACGTTTTACTAAAATTATTAAAAGCTTTCAATATTATCTCCCCTTTTATTAGTGAAGCTATTTATCAAAACTTGAAAGAAGAATTTGGTTTGAAAACGGAAAGTATTATCCATTATCAATTTCCAAAAGTTGATGAAGAAAAAATAAACTTAGAGTTAGAAGAGCAAATAGAATCTGCTAAACAAATTATTCAATCAGCATTAAACGCTAGAGAGAAAGCTAAACTTGGTTTAAGATGGCCAGTAAAAGAAATTGTTGTTGTTAGTAAGAAGAAAGAAGTACAACAAGCAGTAGCAGAATTAAAAGATATTATTAAGAAACAAACTAATACTAAAGAAGTTAGTGTAATGGAATCTTTACCAGGAGTAAAATCAATCATTAAAGCTGATGGTGGGAAAATTGGTAAAGCATACGGGGCATTAGCACCAGCAATTATTACAAAATTAACTATCGATAGTCCTGAAACTGTTATTGGCCATTTGGAAAAAGATAATGTTTACAATTTTGAAGTTAATGGTGAAAAAATAAAAGTTACTAGAGATATGGTTAATGTTGAGAGAGATGTTCCAGAAATTTATAAAGAGGGTGAATTTAAGTTTGGCCAAGTATATTTAAATACTGAAAGAACTGAAGAATTAGAAGCAGAAGGTTATTCCCGAGAAGTTACCAGAAATGTTCAACAACTAAGAAAGAAGGCCGGTTTTGAGAAGTTAGATCAAATTGTATTGTTTATCAAAACAAGTAAAGAAATGAGAGAAGCCTTAGAAAACTATAAAGAAGAGATTGAAGAAAAAGTTGGCGCTGACAAAATGGAAATCTCTATTGTTAATTCTGTAAAGAAACACGAACAACAAGCTGAATTTAAAGTTAAATGGGAAAAGTTCCAGGTTTGGTTCAGTAAAGTTTAATTCTTACGGTTGATATCCTGTCAACCACAGATAAATAGCTACCATGATTATGATTAGAATTACTAATATTATAAATGACGATCCACTATTTGCTTTCTTCATCTGTTAAAGGAAATCTTTTTAAGTATATAAATTTTCTTCTTTACATTAGAGGTGAACATAATGCGAAAAGTATTAATTATTAGTTTAATTGTTTTAAGTATTTTCTTAGTTGGTTGTGGTACAGTTTTAGATTATCTTTTAGATGCAACAGACGATTCTGATTCTACTCCTCCTGCCACTGTAGACAAAGATGATCCCAATAACCCAGATGCGCAAGATTCAGGAACAACTGTTTCAGCAGGAAAGAAAACTTCAATTTCAGATTCAGATACAGCAACCGGAACAAAAACTTCAACAAAAGATGAACCTGAATGTATTCAAAATTCTGATTGTGCTTGGGATGAATCTTGTATTGATGGTGAATGTGGCACTGTTGCTAATCTATATGTGACGGAAGGTTGTACAAAAAAATGTAATTTTAATTCCGTTGTCTTAGAAACAAGCGATAAACAAACCTTTACTCTTAACCGTGGAAAAGGGGATTATACTGCTGCTGGTGCTATTGAATGGAAACTTGTAACCGGTCCAAATTATTGTCCCGGAGATGATATTATTGTTCCTGTAAGTATTAAGAAAAAGTATTCAGGAAAAATAGTCAATGAACAATACGTAACTGTTAAAGTTGGTGAGAAAAGTGAAGTGATAACTCATCCAAATATGAAATCAATACAGTTTACGTTTACTGTGAAGAGTGTCAAAGAAGAATGTACTGGATCATAAAAAATAGTAACAAATATAAAGCGAAATAATATCCTTAATTAAAAAGAGGTCAGATGGAATTAAATATCTTACAAAATTTTCTTATTGCTTTAGGTTTAGGTGCATTAATTGGTTTAGAACGTGAATATGCACGTTTTAGAAAACGTGGTCATGATTATGCAGGGATTAGAACTTTTCCTTTGATCGCTCTTTTCGGAGCACTTTCTGCCTATCTTGGAGATTTAATCTCGCCATGGATTTTAATTGTCGGAATTTTATTGGCAGGAATTTTAGTTATTGTTGCTTATTATGTAATTGTTAAAAGTTCAAAAGCACATTTTGGTGCTACTTCAGAAATGGCTGGTTTTCTTACTTTCTTTTTAGGAGTTTTAGCTTATTATAACGAAATTACACTTGCTATTGTTTTAGCAGTTGCGATTACGATTATTCTTTATGCCAGATCAATATTACATCATTTTGCTGAAAAGATTAAGAAACAGGAAATGGCTGATACCTTAAAGTTTGCCGTGATTGCTTTTGTTATTCTTCCTTTATTACCAAATCATGGCTATGGTCCTCATGAAATGTTTAACCCTTACGTTATTTGGCTGATGGTAGTTTTCATTTCCGGAATTGGTTTTGCTGGTTATGTGTTGATGAAATGGTTTGGCGAGAAAGGAATTGAGTTGGCAGGAATTCTTGGTGGTTTAGTAAGTAGCACCGCAGTTACTTCAAGTTTCGCAGCCAGAAGTAAAAAAGAAAAGAAAATTTATCTTGCTCTTGTCTTGGGAGTCATTTTAGCTAATACAATTATGTTTATCAGAATTCTTATTGAAGTGTTTGTTATTAATCGAGCCTTATTACCAAAAGTTATTGGCCCCATTTCAATTTTAATAGTTGTTTGTTCAATCTTTTCATACTTGTTATGGAGAAAAGCTAAAGATGCTAAAGGTAAAGTTGAATTATCTTCTCCTTTCACGTTAGGACCAGCATTAAAGTTCGGTGCTTTCTTTGCCGTAATTTTAGCTTTAGTAAAACTAGCTGATGTTTACTTATCTTCAAGAGGAGTTTATTTGGTAAGTTTCATCTCCGGATTCGCTGATGTGGATGCGATTACTGTTTCTTTATCACAGCTAGCGAAAACTACTTTGTCCTTAGAAACTGCTCGTAACGGAATCGTTTTAGCGGCTTTAACCAATGTGGGCGTGAAAGGCGGAATTGCTTATATCTTCGGAGATAGAAAGAAGTTTGGTAAAATTATTTTAGCGTTTTATGTTGTCCTGATTTTGTTGGGATTAGGGTTGTTATGGGTGTTTTAAAAATAGTGCTTTACATATATTAAATGGTGACGATAATGAAAATTAAAGAATTTTTTACAACCGGGGAAGGTTTACTTCGTCTTGGAGTATTTGGAAGTTTTTTCGGACATGGAATTTTTGCGTTACAAGTTAAACAAAGTTGGTTGCCATACTTTACAGCTGTAGGTTTATCAGAGTCAGTTGGAACTGTTTTGTTGCCCTTGATTGGAATAATGGATATTGTTGTTGCATTGATTGCACTTTTGTATCCTTTGCGGATAGTGTTGGTTTGGGCAGCGGCATGGGGATTTTGGACTGCTTTGATGAGACCAATAGCTGGAGAACCAATTTGGGATTTTGTTGAAAGATCTGCAAATTGGGCGGCACCACTTGCTTTGTTAGCTTTACAAGGGTGGCCAAAGAAAGCAAAAGATTGGATTATGAAGTAATCAGTTCTAAAAAAACTGTAACTTCGGTTCTTCGTTATCTTGATTTTATTAGGATTGCTATGGGTGTTTTAGATATTTGTTTAACAAGGAAAATTATTATGCGAAAAGTTTAATAATTAGTATGGAATTACAAAAATAATGAGATTATTGAATATATTTTCAAGAAAGAAGAAAGTAGTGTCTAGTAATTGGGTGGAGAATGGCTATCTTCTTCTTGAGAAATTAATGAAAGGAACGGAAGCAAAGGACATACGTTCTATCTTGAAAATAATTAATAGTGGTGAGTATCAGATTTTTGATAGAGATATGGCAGAAACCATTCAGGTAGTTTTAGAAAAAGTAGATTCTGGAGAGAAAAAGTATTCAAAAATTTTAGAAATTAGTGAAGAGTTTACTGGGTGGGACAGAGTTCCTGAAGCGAAAAGATGGAAGTTAGGAGCGCATCCTGGTAAACAAAACATTTTAGAAATATTAAGAGAACAGGGTAAAAGATTTCAGGATTGGAAAGAATTGAAATCTGAATTAGAGTCTATTAAAATTTTTTTGTTAGGATTAATAGCCGAAGAAAAGAGGCTTGGAATAAAATTACATGAATTATCAAATAGATGAGATTACTTCTTTTTAGATTATTTTTTGCCAGTTAATAATCATAAAAATGCCTAAAACCAAATTAAACTTAACAAAAGCTAACAACCTAGAAAAACTGTAACTTCGGTTCTTCGTTTTCATCTTCTTCTTTCTTGTTAACTAGATTCATGAAACCAGAAAAGTCTGGGGCCGTATCTGTTTCCGGTTCTTTCTTCTCGCCGGGATTGGCAAACATGCTCATTAAGTTTCCCGTGTCAGATGGTTCAGAATTAGAACTAGCAGAATTTAATCTTTCAGAATCTAAATCAACACTTCCTTCTTTCTTTTCCAGGATGTGCGTTAGAATGTGTAATACTTTACGAATATCATCATGAGTGTCATGTTTTGTATCAATAGTAAGCTTCATTGTCTATCACCTATACCCAAGAAAATATTATTAGTATATAATATTTACTACTCTGTTACCTAAGTATTTAAATAGTAATTTCTAATTTTTGAAAAGAATTTCAGAGCAATCAATAAAATGACAGACATTGCAGATAAGTTTAAAGAAAAACTTAAAAAAAGTAAATCTAAAAAATCAGTTGATTTGCTAATTTTAATTAATAAAATCCCTGAAACTTATTCTGTTTGTTCTGATAATGGAAAAACAAGAGTTGTAATCCCTCTTGGTAATCATAAAAATTTGATGGGACAATTGAAGACCTATTTGAATTCTTTTCAAAATGGCCATGAACAAAATTATGATTTTGCTGAAATGTATGGTCTTATTCAAACTAATTTAACTGCGAAAGAAGCAACTTCTTTGTATGAAAATAAAAAGTTTAAAAGAAAAGTCACTCTTCTACCTGGAAATTTAATTGTAACATTAAAACCATAAATAGGAAAATGGTGCGCCTGCTGGGATTCGAACCCAGATCACAGGCTCACATCAAAGTGAGTAGTTGACTACAGACCTTATGGAAGGCCCGGATTCTAGCCATTAAACTACAGGCGCGTAATAGGTTTAATTTGCTAGTTATTTATAAAAGTTACTTACGAAAACAATAATATTATAAAATAAAATAACTTTCTTCCTAAAATGCCACAAAAAAAGAGGGAATCTATCATTGTCTTCGGTTCGCATTCAGACGATTTTGTTATTGGTGCAGGTGGTGCTATCGCTAATTATGCTCAAGATGGTAAAAAAGTAACTTCTATAGTATTTTCTCATGGTGAGAAGTCTCATCCTTGGTTGAAAGAGAAAGTTGTTCAAGATATGCGTTCAAAAGAAGCTTTGGAAGCCAGCGACCTTTTAGGTTGTAAAACTGACATCTATGACTTGGGAGAAATGAAATTCTTAGAACATTATCAAGAGAGAGGATTAGAAAAAGAGTTATTAAAAAAAATAAATAAAGAGAAACCTACAAAAATATTCACGCATAGTATTGAAGACCCTCATCCTGATCATAAAGCCGTGTATCAAATCACTTTGGACCTTTACGAAAAACTCGATTTTAAACCAGAACTGTATGTTTATTCTGTTTGGAATCCAGTTTCATTTAAAACTAATTGGCCTTCATTGTATGTTAATATTACAAAAACTTTTTCATTGAAATTGAAAGCGTTAAAATCATTCCGTAGTCAGAAAGTTCATGTTGCTTATCCTTTTTTACTTTTATTATTTAGAGCAATTAAGAATGGATTTAAAATTAGAACTCTCTTTGCAGAGAAGTTCTTCAGAATAAAATAACCCCAAAGTAAATAAAATGACAGAAAAGAAAAAATTATTACTTGTATCCGACACTTATCATCCAAAAGTAGACGGTACGGTGATGTTCATTGACGAATTTTTAAGAAGAGCAGCAGCATTTTTTAATTTAAGTTTACTTGTTCCCAACTTTGGCCCCCATAAATCTAACAAAAGTATTAACACATATTATTTAACAACTTCAAAATTTATTTCCCCACTTCCAACATATCCAGCAATTAGATTATCATTAAAAAATTTCATGGAAACAAAAAAAGCTGTCAAAGAAACCGATTTAGTTTTTGCTCAGGGTCCTGCTCTAGCGAGTTTTCTTGCTATTCGTTATGCTCGTAAATATAAGAAGAAAGCTTTTTTTTATACTCATGTTTTACCCTGGGAACTTTTAGAAAAATCTAAACGTACTTTTTGGAGTAAAACCCTCGCTTACTTAGTAAAAAAGATCAGTATGCATTATTATAATAAATGTGATAAATTGATTGTTCCTTATCATGAACTTGGCGAACAGATGAAGAAGAATGGTGTTAAAACTAATATTGCTGTTGCTCGGTTAGGAATTGATATTGATAAGTTTTCTCCAACAAAAGATAAAGCTGCTAGTAAAAAGAAAATTGGCATTGAAGAGAATAAACTAGTTATTGGTTACGTTGGTAGAATCTCAAAAGAAAAGAATACTGAAATTTTATTGGAAGCATTTCAGAAATTAAATAATCAAAATAATGTGGTCCTATTAATAGTTGGAGATGGCCACAAAGGTCTAGTCAATAAATTTAAAGAAATTAAGAATTGTAAAGTTACTGGTTTTGTAAATAATGTTGAAGATTATCTTAAAGCGATGGATATCTTTGTCATGCCTAGCTTAACTGAAACTACTTCACTTGCTACTTTAGAAGCGATGTCTTCCGGCTTGTCAGTTATTGCTACAAAAGTTGGTTTTATTAAAAATTATATTGTTAAAAGTCATAATGGTGTTTTTTTCCCTAGAAATAGTTCAACAATGTTAGCTATAAAAATTGAGAAATTATTAAATAATGAATCATTAAGAGAAAAGTTGAGTAATAATGCCCGAAAAACTGTGGCTTATTCATTTTCATGGGAAAGATCAATTAACAAGATCAAAAGGATATTATTGGAATAATCACTTATATCTAAGCTAAAAAACATATGCGCATATATACTATAGGCGAAAGATTTAAAAGCAAACCCGAAAAAATATAACTTAGGCATATGGAGGTTGAATAAAATGGAAGATTATGTTGATGATGCAGAGCCAGTAAAGAAAGAACAATTTATTGAGGAAGACGATCTAGACGCAAGTTTCATGAAAGGTTATGCTGATGATGAAAAAATGGACGAATGTGCAGAGTGTGGTTCAGCAGTTAATGATGAAAAGAAAGTATCACAGGAAATTGAAGGCGAAGAATATGTTTTCTGTTCTGATGTCTGTTTGAACGAATTCAAAGAAAGTATTGGTGACTAATTTATTTACTTATTTTTTTAACACTTTTTCAATTTTATTTAAGTTATAACAATTTAAAATATCTTTTTTCTCTAACCAACCTCTTCTTGCTTGAGTAACTCCTAAAACATAATTTTCTAAATGTTGTAAATTGTGGCCGTCTGTACTTAATACAAATTTGCATCCCATTTTCTTTGCAGCTTTGATGTTCTCACCATTAAGATCTAATCTTTCAAAAGATGAATTAATTTCTAAATAAACATTATTTTTTTTAGCAGTTAAAAAAACTTTTTCTAAATTAAGTTTAATTGCTTCTCGGGAATTAATTAATCTGTCGGTGGGATGAGCAAGAATATTAACTGGATAATTTTCTAAAGCATCACAGACTCGTTTTGTCATCTTCTCTTCAGGCATTCTTGTAGCTAAATGAATTGCTGCAATTACCACATCTATCTTTTTCAATTTCTCTGCGGATAAAGGAAGTTTTCCATCTTTAAGAATATCAATCTCAACCCCTGAAAAAACTTTAATTTTTACTTTTTTTCTAACTTTTTCTATTGCTTTTAGATATCCAACAAGCCTTTTTTCGTTAAGTGGATTAGTAATTGCTATATCTCCATAATGATCATTGAAAGAAATGAATTTCATTCCTAACTGTTCTGCTTTTTGAGCCATTTCTAGCATGGAATTATTACCATCACTCCATTTAGTATGATTGTGAAAAACACCTTTAATATTTCTGTTTGTAATTAATTTAGGTAGTTTCTTCTCTTGAGCAGCTTTAATTTCTCCACTGTTCTCTCTTAGTTCCGGTTCAATATAATCCATTCCCAATTTCTGATAAATTTCTTCTTCAGTTCTTCCAGCAACCCATTTCTTTCTTTTGAGTCTAAACAATCCATACTCGCTTAACGTATAACCTTTAGATAAAGCGATTTTTCTTAATTCAATATTATGTTGTTTGTTACCAATAAAATACATTAGCGCCGAACCCAATTCTTTTTCTTTAACCACCCTAAGATCTACTTGTAATCCGTTACTTAATCGGACCGAACTTCTGGTTGTTCCTTTTGAGATTATTTTTTTTACGTCTGGTAATTGCATAAATAATTTCATTACTTCATTTGCTTTATTAGATATCACTAAGAAATCTAAATCGCCAATTGTTTCTTTTCCCCTTCTAAACGAACCCGCAACTTCTATCTTTTTAACAAATCCAGATTTGTTAAAGTAATTTTTTATTTCGTTAACAATAGGAAGGGCTTGATAGTAAAGAAATCTTTTTGGACGGCTTTTAACTAACTTAATCCCTTCTGATAAATTTTTCTCAGTTTCTTCTCCAAACCCTTTCAATTTTTTTAATTTCCCTTTCTTGATCGCTTTCTCTAAATCTTTGATATTTTTGATCTTTAATTTCTCGTACAGAAACTTAATCTTCTTCGGTCCTAAAGTAGGAATCTGATGAAGTGATTCAATGTCAATCTTAACTTTCTTTTTTAACTGATTATAATACTTTGATTTACCTTTCTCTAAATATTCTGCAATCTTTTCCGCAATGTGTTTACCTACTCCTGGAATATTCTCCAATTCGCCTCTTTTGTAAACATCTGCTATATCTTCAGTTAACCCTTCTACTCCTCTGGCTGCGTTACGATATGCTCTAGGTTTAAATTGTATTTCCTGTAGTTCAAGAATGTCAGCAATATTGTTCAGGATTTTAGCTATTTCTAGATTTCTCAAATTATCTACCTCTTTTATATTCTCAGAAAGATTTTTATGTTTATAAAAATTTGGATTATAATTAAAAAATAAATTAAAATTCTAAACCGCTTGATCTAAGTTCCTATAATCTCTTGCTGGTGAAGGCGCATTTAGATTATTATCTCTGTTTGCTCTTTGAGCATTTAAATCAGTAACATTATTACCATTAGCTTGATTTTCTTGCATTCTTAAATCATTAGCCTGATTTTCATGATGCCTGATTTGATTATTTCTCATCTGACTCTGATATTCTTCACGATTAAGTGCTTGATAATCTCCTGCCCCTAAACCAAACTGACTTGGGTCGAAAGGTATTCTTTGTCCATTCTGTTGATTTATTAAATATTCATCCTCTCCTTCTCTTAAAACTGGAATTCTTCCGGACCTGACTGCTTGTCTAAACTTATTTATATCCTCTTCTGAAATTTCTCTTCCTTCTCCTCTTTGTTGAGGAACAACATCTTCCGAGATATCACCAACATTAAAATTAAATGTTTCAGCAATCTCTTCTTTAGTTCTCTCTCTACCAACGTAATCTTCTTTCTTTTGATAAGACTTTAATGTGTCCATATGGTCTGAAGTGATAATTCCTTCTTTAAAAGTTTTATACCATAATTGGAAAGCTTCTTTATTTACAACATCATACTTCCGTTCAAAGTTTTGGGGCATATATAATTCTGCCATTTCTTGATAATCACTATCTTTTATATCGCCTAGAATATGTTCTTGGTAAGCGTTGCTTAGATTTTCTTGACTTTCTTTAATCACCGAACCAGAAATATTTTTCAAATCATCAGCGGATTTAGCATTACTTACTCCTTCACGTAAAGATGGCGCTAATGATCCATGATTTATTCCAAAAATTAATTTGTTAATGCTAGCTGTTAAATATTTGCCTTCAAAACCATCTAAATCAAAACTATCTTTAATATAATCCCAGTTAACACCGAGAGCAGAACAAGATTCTTTTGTAATCTCTTGATGGATTTCATCAATAGTTTGTTCTAAATTTGTTAAATCTAATTTCCCATAACTATCAATCAAATGATTGTGGGTAATGGCAATTGAAATATCTTTAATTTTTTTTGCTGTTGCTTCTAGTTCACTTCCCATCACCATAATGTTTCTTCTTAACAACGAATCTTTCTCAGCTGCATTAGATAAAGATGAATAATTAACATCTATCTTTCTAGTTAATTCCAAATTATCATCTAATGATAAGTTATTACAAAACTCAGGAATATTCCTTTCTTGTAAAATAACTGTGTTCTGTTCAGTAAAATCAGCTTTTTTATTTTCATAATCTAAATCCCAATGTCCTGTTTGTTTAATTTCAGTTAAACCTTTTAATGAGGAAATAATTTCGTACTTATTTATTTTAGTTAGCTTGTTTTCATCATTGAATTCCCCAATTAAGAACGCAGGTATATCGGCTCCGTGAGTAGATCCAGCCGGGCCAGGATTCACTAAAAATGCACCCATCTCTTCATCATATTTTACACTTGTTGCGTGTCTATGACCATGAAGATGTACTTCTGGAACATCAAACCCTTGTTGTTTTCTTGCTAAAATTGAATTTTTTAAATGTTCAACTGCATTTTCTTTTTTAACATTCTCGCCATCAGTAGTCGGCATATGTGATATTAATAAATCTGCGTCAAATGATTGACCAGATCTTAATTTTTCAGTCCAAGTTTGATATTGTAACCCTTGGTGATCTTCATTGTCGGCTAAAGTTTCTGTTCTACAAGTAAGAGCAGTAGGACTACCTCCACCTGAAAAACCTAATACATTTAATCCCGCAATGTTTTTTGTACTAGCATTAAGATAATCTCCTTCAAATACTTCTTCAATTTCTTCTTTATAATCCCAATTACCGCCAACTACAGCTAATTCTAATCCAGAAAGAATTTCTTTCATTTCTTGATATTCTGCTTTAGCAATTTTCTTACTTACGGTTTTATTATATTCTAAAGAATGAAGTAAACGATTAATTTGAGTTTCACTAAATAACCCTTTTTGGTAATCTTGTCGAAATGTGGAATCTATTTTTAGTTGTTCTACTAATGAATGAGCACGATTTTCTTCAGCTGAAGTCACTTCTGAACTCGTTTTATATAGAAAATCTCCTAGGAATACAGATGAATCTACACCTAAATTTTTTAAGAGTTGAGCATAGCAATATAAGCTTCTCTTATCGGAGTGCAAATCTGAAAATATACCTACTTTTCTACTCATTTTTACATATATAATAGAATTTAGTTTATAAATCTTTCGGTTTATTTATCCCTGGCCAGTGACACATTATTTCTTCTTTTTCTTATCTTTCGGTTTTAACTTTTTTCCAACGATTCTCTTCAAAAGGTCTTCTGATATACTCTCACCTTCAGATCTCCACCCTTTAAGTAATGCTTTGGATTCATCAACTGAAAGTTGACTGGTTAACCTATTTTCAATTCCAAGATCTTTAGCAATTCTCTTTGTATGTTCTTCATCAATATGTTCTGTTGTTGGTGCATAAACTTGTGGTTCTAATTCGTTTTCAAATCTCGGGACCACGTTTCTTTTATAGAAATCCCAATTAAAACCACTGCCATATTGATTTAAATGATCATCAATAATACTCATATCTACGCCGTACCAGACTTTAGCGATACTATCTCTAGCAAACTCATCTTTGATTTCAGTATTTAATTTTTTTTCAATTTTTTTAACATAAAAATCACGCATTTCTTTTTTGAAACTTTTTCTTACATCTCTTGCTGAAATCTTTTTATCACCATCTTTTTTACCCTCATCTAACCATTCATAGTGGACTTCTCCTTTTTCATCTGTTAAATGTTCATCAACACTTTTTGCATACGCTTTATGGTGGTGGTGTTTAAATGTGTTAAAAGAAACTTCTGCAGCATCGTGCATCTTCTTATGTTTCGCTAAATAATCATCTTTCGCTTCTGCCATATTACCCAGTAAATCAAAACCCTATTTAAATATTTCTTTTCTGGATAAGCGAAAGAACTGCAATAAAAGTTTTTTAGGGGACTAAGTGAGCGTAACGAACGCATGTCGCCTCTCGCTCCCAGTTCGCGAAAGAACTGTAATCAAAAGGTCTCACCCCCCTCCCAAACAATTATAACCACGTAAAACATATACTCTATTACAACATTAAAAAGTCACACCACAAATAAGGAGATGAAAATAAATATGGCAAAAAAATCGAATAAATCTGTTAAACCAAAATCAATGAAACCAGCTAAAAGTAATGAAGTTGCACCTGCAGGGGCACCTAAATTGCCTCCTGAATTGGAAAAGAAATTAAAAGCTTTGAAAACAAAATTAGATAAACTTAAAGATAAAGTTCTGGATAAATTTGGAGATTATATTGTTGGTATTACTTTATTGCCACCGGAAAAAACAGCTCCTAAAGATGAAAAAGCTGATGATAAGAAAGAAAAACCTAATCCTGATCAAATTAATATTATGGTTGTTGTTGATGATACCACTTCTAAGAAAATGTCTAAAGATGAATTACATCAAAAGTTCTCTAGTATTATTGGCAAATTTGCTGAAGAGATTGATAAAAACATTAAAACTCAAAGTATCTTGTTAACTGACATTTGGCAGAATTGTTATGATGGAAAAAGTGATATGAATAAATTGATTTCTGTTGGTGCACCAATTTTTGATACTGGAATGTTAGCAGCAATCAAGATTGCAGAAATTCATAAATCTATGGTTATCAAGAAATTTGATAAATATATTTTAAGTTACGTTCTTGCTGGAAGTTTAGTTCAGGGTAGAGCTACTGCCACTTCAGATATTGATGTTTGGATTGTCATTGACGATACTGATGTTAAGAAAATGACTCGTGCTGAATTGAAAGATAAGTTGAGAGCAATCATTATTGGGATGGGTGCAGAAGCAGGCGAGATGACTGGAATTAAGAATAAATTAAACATTCAAGTTTATATCTTAACTGATTTCTGGGAATCTCTAAAAGATGCTAACCCTATCATCTTTACTTTGCTTAGAGACGGAGTTCCATTCTATGACCGGGGAATCTTTATGCCTTGGAAACAGTTGCTTAGAATGGGCAGAATCAAGCCGAGCAGAGAAGCGATCGATTTGTTTATGAGTACTGGTGAGCAGAGTATTAACCGGGTAAAATTAAAACTGAAAGATATGGGCATGGAAGATACATTTTATGCTATCTTAACTCCAAGCCAGGCCGCTTTAATGCTTTATGGAATTCCTCCACCAACACCAAAAGAAACTCCTGAAGTTTTGGAAGAGATCTTTGTTAAGAAAGAGAAAATGTTGGAACCGGAATATATCGAAATTCTAAAGAAAAATGTTCAAGTTAGAAAAGATATTGAACATGGTACAAGAAAAGAATTGTCTGGGATTGAACTTGACGAATTGATTAAGAATGCTGAAAAATATCTTAAGAGAATTAAAGAGTTGTTTAAAACAATTGAAGAGATGCATAACCAGAAAAGTGTTATAACTCTTTATGATGAAATCATGACCATTATCAGAGATGTTCTGAAAATGGAAGGTATTGAAAAAGCACAAGATGAAGAAATCATCAAGTTGTTTGAAGATGAATTAATCTCTACTGGAAAAGTGCCTGCTAGATATTTAAGAGACTTGAATGAGGTTGTGGAAGCGAAAACAAAACATGATCAGAAAAAGTTAAGTAAAGCTGCTGTTGAAAAAGCTCGTAAAGGTAGTACTGGTTTGATTAAATTCTTGATTGAGTACATGCAAAGGAAACGTGGCCGAGAATTAGAAAGAACAAAAATCAAAGTTAAACACGGCGATAAGTATGGTGAGGTTATTTTGCTTGACAAAGTAGCTTTTGTTATCCATGACATTGATGCTAAAGATAAAAGAATTGAGAAAGCTAAAATTAATGAAGATGGCAGTTTGGGGACGTTAACTGATTCTTCTCTTGGGGAATTTGAAAAAGCGTTAGCAGATCTGAAAATGCCAAAACGTGCTTTCATTAAGGAACCGGTTTTCGAAGACTTGAAGAATATCTTTGGTAGAGACGTGCAAGTTTTGGTTAATTACTGAAAGTAATTTTTAAAATGCTTTTTTGCATTTTTTTAAACTATTAATTTTTTTTATTTTATATTTTTTATTTACTCTTTCTATTCTTTGTCTATTCTTTCATTTATCTCTTTTAAATTTGAGATAGCAGGTTCAGAATTTTTTAAATTAATTTATATATTTCTTAATTAAGAAGTAAATAATTTTTCTTTCCAATATAAATCTCCTAATTTAATCACAGCATTTCTAAATCCTTTGCTTTTTGGGTTTCCAATATGGTCCATTGCATCAACATAAGCTTCATTTTTGAATGGATTATTGGTTCCTACATTATGATTACAAATCTTTTCATTACGATATAGGACAAATAGTTTTGTAACTGCATCTTTAATTGATTCAGCAGGAACATAATTATCAGGATCTTGTAAAAAATCCAATGCAGTATTTAATCCGCAAAATTGTGATTCATAATTAAATAGGTTTGGGTTAATTATGATGCCTTCAACTTTATCTGTAAGAGAAGAATCTCTACCTTTGTAAGGATATACTGGTGCTCTTTCTGGTTTTTTACTGTCTGATGCAAAATAATTATCAAAAAGCATCACTGGCCATCCCAAATCTGGAATATCTTCAGCACTTAATGTTCTATACCACATGCTTTTTCCAGGTCCGACCCAGGTTATTGCAACATCCTTAGGCAAAACATCTAAAATTGGTTCCCAATAATCCATAACGCTCATCCTTGGTCCAACATACTCTTCCCCACATATTGCTTTTAACTTTCCCTCGGTTTCTTCATACATTTGTTTTATAAGTCTTGCATGTGCTTTACCATCTTTTATGATGACATTATGTCTTGAACTAGAAGGATTAGCAGCTTCCCAAAATAGAGGATGGGTGTCATCCATAAAAAGATAAATTCCATCTGCACCATTTGCTAGAAAATGTTTTGCATTATCGATAATTCTCCAACGATCTTTAGGATGAGAACAATATCTAGAATCACCCGGGTGCATTCCTGCCCAGATATTTACATCATGGCTTTTAGCTAATTGTTCTAAAATTTTAAACTCTTTTTTGTGTTCTTCTGATAAGGGGCCGTTAGCAGTACCCCATCTTAATTTTGACCACACATAAAGATTATTTCCACTTTCACCTATTCTTTTCACAAGGTCTTTTCTGTGCTCTAATTCAAATTTCCTACCTTTGTCTACTATTCCTTTAAGTTTGAATGTGTTTTTATCTGTCATTTTTTATGATTAATTCTATATCCAAGTTTTCAAATAAATCAGTAATATAGTTTAGGTATATCACTTTTTTATAAACTTTTTCTCAGAAAGTCTTACTATAATCAACGTCACCGGTAACGCCATATAAATTCTCAAATAAGTTCATCAAACCTTTGTTGAAAGAAACCCAGGTAGCAAATTGTCTTCTTTTCTCCAGACTCATTTCAGTCATTGATCCTAAAACCGTGGCGTACTGAATAGAAACAAGTGTTTCTTTAGCTTCTTCTATATCCATGTTTTCGTAACCATCTCCTGAATTTGCTAAAGAGTCATTTTCATATACATCAAAACTATTTACTTTAATTCCAGAAAATGTATAAGAAAATAAATTATCATAATCCACATTTGATTTATAGAAATTCTCTGCTAATAATTGTTCATGTTGAGAAGCATAAGTAATAGCATCATGATTCTTAATATTATCTTTTTTAACAGTTTTTTCTTCTAATTTTTTCTTTTTATCTTTTAATGATCTTTCTTTAATAGGTTTCTTCTTTTCATCAGTTCCAGATTTTTCTTCATCAACTTTCAAGAGTTCAACTTTTTGTTCTAATTCTCCTTCTTTATCTTTTCCATCATCTTTCCCTTCTTTTTCAATAATAAATTGGTGTATTGCAATAGCTATTTCGTTAAAACTTGAGTACTTTTCAATAACTTCCTCTATTGCTTTTTCTAAAATATTACACCACCCTAATCGTAAAGTATTGGAAGAAACGCTTTTTTATTTAAATGTTGTTGATTGTGAGTTAGTAGTAAATCTCATGCAAAAATTTCACCTAAAATGAAATTTTGTATGCTAAAAATGCGAGGTTAAAACGCATTTTTATCAGATCAATGCCGGATGAAACTTTTCTTCCTTAGCCACTAACTTAACATGTTTAAGTTCATTATTAATCACTTTGTCAAAGTTAAGATTAGTTCTGTTTGTAGGTATCTCAATTATTTGATAATCTGTTCCCACATCTGTAATTAAAATTTGTACATATCTTTTTGGGCGAGGAATAAGTTTTCTTGTATCTACATCTAAATCATATTCATCTCTCCAAGAACCCGGATGAATTAAAGCAATATTATCTTTATCTTCAACAAACTTTTCGTGAATGTGACCTAAAACAAAAATCCTATCTTTTTTAAACGAATGTTTTTTCTTTCTTTTAAATGTGGGTATCACCTTGTCAACGTCCCAATGAACATTTTTTAATCTGATATATAATTCTCTAAACAATTCTCGAGGATAAGTATAGGTTGGATCGTAAAAATATCTCAAAGGATAATATAACATACTTTTTATGAAATATCCCACCGTTCTTCTGGTAAGTTTCTTAATCAATCTTCGCTGTATTTTTAATAACTCTTTTCTTGGAAAAATTCTTTCCAAAAAAGGATGTTTTTCTTTCATATGCATAAATCTACTAATTAAACCGAATGAAATAAATGATTGGTTAAGAATCTCTTTGCCGCGATAATTAAGAAATAACTTGTCAAAATTAATCTTTGTTAAGAAATCGTATTGTTGTCCGTGTTCAACATGAACATTTTTATAACGATAAACTTGTTTGAAATAAATATTATTAGAATTACTTAACAATTCTTTTATCCTCTTTTGTACCGCATGATAAACTAAATCCGTATCATGATTTCCAATATTGAAATATAATCTATTATTTTTATCTTTACAAAACTTTTTCAAAGCCCTGAATACTTTATTATGAGCATGATAAATCAAATTAAGTTTGTTTATAGAAATTTCACTAGTGATATGCCGTGGATAAGACAATTGGTTGGCACTAAAGTAGGGGCATTTAAGAAAGTCAAAAGTGTCTCCATTAAGAACTAAATCTACGGCATGAGGCCGTTTACATAATTCTTCAATTAATTCTGTTAAAGCGTTATCACTAATGAAATCATCTGTAAGATTACCTGCGCCCATTTCAATGTCTCCTAGGACAATTATTTCTTTTTCTAAGGCCATTAGTAGAATCATTACTTTCTAGAATATAAATTTAATGGTTATGTGTAAGAATAAGTAAGTGAAAATCACATTTAAGAAAATATTTTAAAACACCAATTATTAAAAAGGAATAAATATTGAATGTAAACTATTTATTTTTAAACCAAATAATCTCTTGTTTAATCTTCTTATCGGTCGCAAGGATGTCTCCAATTGTAGATTTTACTTTTACTTTTCGATTTGAGTCAACAAATGTTAGTAGCGTTTTTTCAAATGAGTTGAGGTTTTTAACAATTGTTTTTAACTTTTTTTGAAAAAGTAGTAGGTGTTCTTCAAATAATATTTCATAATTTTTATTTGTTTTAATTTTCTTTACTACTTCTTTTAATCTTTTAATTAGACTCTCATCTAATTTCCCTCTATTATAGCCATGTTTTGAATCTTCAACCCGAAATCCTTTATTTCTTCTGAAGTCCCCTTTGCCTGTTTTGTAGTAACGATACATTGGATTTGATAATGATGTACGTGCCATCCATTTAGACAATTTTATAATGTGATTTAAGATGCCAATGAGACAATGTTCATCTATTCTCCATCCGTTCCTCTTAAATACTAAATGTTGAACTGATTCACTTAACTTAATATCTTTACTTTCAATATTGGTTATTGAAGAAATGATTTCTTTTAAATTTCTTAATGCAATTAATTTCTTATTAAGATTATTTTCTGAAATGATAGAATTAATTGTTCCTTTTTGATTATTAGTTAATGTAACAAAAGCATTATTACTTACTAAAGGATTGAGTCTTAAGAATCTGCTGTCAACAACTTGTTTAAATGATTCTTTTAAGCTTCTTGATTGATCTTGCATTTGCAAATTTTCTAACGAGAATATTTTTTTATGAATTGCAAGTAATCTTTCAAAAGAATCAAACAAATCTTGACTGACTTCTTGAAATTTTACATTCGTTTTAGTTTTTTTATATGGTTCTTTTGAGATTCTTTTTTTTAAATCATTATAGATCTTATCAATTTCGATATGTGTTGGTAAAGTACTAGCCATATTATTCATGATAGTCATACCACTTAGTAAATCAAAACCCTATTTAAATATTACTATATCTAAGAAATTTATATGAAAAGAGTCAATCTAATAACTCTTCCCGAAATGCATCCATAACTTAGCTTCTTCTTTACAGAATGAACAAGTCTGTCCTTTCTTAAGCTTAGGCTGTTCTAATGGACTATTTAATGACTTAGCTCCAGTTTTCTCTTTAAAGATATCTTCACATTCAACAGCACTACACCAAGGAGCAATAACAATCCTCTTATCTTTAAATGCTGCTTTAGCATCTTTCAAATTGTCAACTTTAAGAATACTTTTATCTAGAATTTTTTGTGCTTTATCAAATAAACTTTTTTGAATGTCATCTAATAAAATTCTAACCTCATCAGCAATTGCAGTTATTTCTAAAGCTTGTTTCTCAGAAGTGTCTCTTCTGGCAACCATTACTTGATGTTTCTCTAAGTCTCTTGGTCCTAACTCTATTCGCACAGGAATACCTTTCATCTCCCATTCATTGAATTTCCAACCAGGATTATAATTATCACGATCATCTAAGTAAACAGAAATTCCTTTCTTCTCTAGATTTTTTTGAATCTCTCTAGCTTTCTTTAACACTTCTGCTTTAGAATCTTCAAATAAGATTGGGACAATTACTACTTGTGTTGCTGCTAATTTTGGTGGTAAAACTAATCCTTTATCATCGCTGTGAATTGCAAACATTACTCCAATCATTCTCGTACTTATAGCCCAAGTATTTTGCCAAACATAACTTTCCTTACCATTTACATCTTGAAATTTAATATCATAAGCTTTAGAAAAATTTTGTCCGTCATGGTGAAAAACTGGTCCTTGGATTGCTTTCCCATTATCCATCATAAATTCCATTGAAGTAGAATATACTGCACCAGCAAACTTTTCTTTTTCAGATTTCTTACCTACAAAAGATGGAAGAGCTAAAAATTTTTCACAAACATCAGTGTACATTGCAATAATTTCTTCTCCCTCATTTTCTGCTTCTTTTTGAGTTGCAAAACAAGTATGCCCCTCATTAAAATAAAATTCTCTTGTTCTAAAGAAAGGAGTTGGGTGTTTAAATTCCCATCTAACTACATTACTCCATTGATTGTATTTTAATGGTAAATCATTATGGGATCTAATCCATTTTGAATATGAATCGTACATGATTGCTTCTGAAGTTGGTCTGATTGCAAGACGTTCACTTAACTTAGAATTTCCTGCATGCGTTACCCACGCAACTTCTGGAGCAAACCCTTCAATATGTGCTGCTTCTTTAGTAAGTAAAGATTCTGGAATGAATATTGGAAAAGCCACATTTTGAACGCCCAATTTTTTAATTCTCTCATCAACTTGGTCTCTAATCTTTTCCCAAATTGCCCATGCTGCTGGTTTAATTACCATACATCCAGACACTGCTGAATAATCAGCCAAATCTGCTTTCTGGATAACTTGTGTGTACCATTCACTAAAATCGTTCTCTTTGCTGACACTAATACCTTTTGTGCCTCTAGATTTTTTTTGCTCTTTCTTTGCCATAAAGATAGTATTTTGGTTGAATATATAAAGGTTATTATCACAAATTAATAGAAAAGTATAAAAAGAAAACCAATAGATTTACTAATACGTGGACGTGCCGGAGTGGTCAAACGGGCTGGGCTTAGGCGCGAGAAACCTCTAGTTTCTGAGGTCTTCTCTCGAAGACACCCAGTAGCTTAGTGCTTACGCAGGTTCGAGTCCTGCCGTCCACATATTTTTATTTAAATTAGATGCTCTTTTGTGGAAAATATAATTCTTTTTATCTTTTAATTCTTATTATGACTCATTTCTCAAAGAAAAGTAATTTATACCATTATTGATTCTATAAAGCTATGAAAACTACAACTAGTATTGGAAAAGAAATTTCTGTTATTACTAGTTGGCACTATTTCTATTAAGATTAATTAGAACTGATATAAATTCTTACAGCTTCTGGAAATTAAATTCTGGAATGGATGGGGTTTGAAAATTAGTTCTTGGCAAATAAAGATGTTGATTTAGATGTTACAAAAAAATAAAAATAAAAATACTTAGGAGGTAAAATAAAATGATTGGAATAACAATGTTGATTGGAATTGGAACTTGTGCTGCTTTGGTGGCTCATTTGTACGGATACAGAGGAATGATTGATGAAGAAGTAAGAACATACAACCTGACCGCGATTGGTAGAGTTATATCTCGCGACCGAGAAATCAGGGAAATGCTTCCTGCCGATGATATCAGTGATATTTTGCAAAGACGTGCAAGTGATAGAGATATTGAGCGGATAGGGAGAAGAGTTACAACTTTGATGGGAAGTTTAGATCCGAGCACGGTTATTGCTAAAGTCAGTGAACTGGAATCTGATTGTCCAGGCATATTAGATGCTTTGACACCAGAAGAAAAGAACATTTACGGTAGAGTTCTTACGGGCCAAGAAATTAGCAAGAAAGAAAAGTGCGTTTTAATGGAAACATTAGGGATTTAACTTTTTTTAATTTTTTTTCTTTTTTTTGGTTGTGGGTGGCCAAGTTTCTATGATGGTCCTAAACCTACAGGTAAACGTTTTTGTATTAATTCTTTAGCTTTAGATTTTGAAGAGAATTGAAGAAGGATTATCCAAAAATTTTATAAAGAAGTTAGATAAAGATAGTCTTGACAGCCCCATGGTGTAGTGGACTATCATAGTGCCCTTTGGATCTCCAAAGAAGATAGGCATTGACCGCGGTTCAAATATCCCTCAGGGAGACTACAAATCTTCCTGAAGATTTGAAAGTCCGCGTGGGGCTACTTTTTTCTTTTTAGAAAACATTTATATACCTTTTACATATAACAATATACTATGAAAAAGACGGTGAAAGAAAAAAGTAGATTTTTCCCTATTCTATTGACCGTTTTAGCAGTTCTTTTCGTCCTCTTCATTTTGTTACCAATTTCATTATCTCTTTTCGATGGTTCTAAAATTGGTAACGTTGCGATAATTCCTATCGATGGTCCAATTACTGGTAATGGTGGAAGTTACTTAGGACAATCTACAACTTCTGCAAAGACAGTTGTCAATTTTATTAAAGAGGCAGAAAAAGATTCTCAAATTAAAGTAATTCTTTTTGAAATTAATTCTCCCGGTGGTTCAGCTGTAGCCAGTGATGAAATTGCTTCTGCAATTAAGAAATCAACTAAACCAACCATTTCTGTAATTAGAGAAGTTGGTGCTTCTGGCGGTTATTGGATCGCTTCTGCAACCAACCATGTTATTGCTAACAGAATGTCTATTACGGGAAGTATTGGTGTGATCTCTTCATTTTTAGAATTTAGCGGTTTGATGGAAGAGTATGGTATTGGTTATGAACAATTAACTGCTGGCGAATATAAAGATGCTGGCACGCCTTATCGAAAACTTACTGGTGAAGAAAAAATCATTCTTCAAAAGAAGATTAACAGGATTCATGATTATTTTATTGAAGAAATAGCAAACAATAGAAACCTAGAAAAAAGTAAAATTACTGAATTGGCCACTGGAGAATTTTATTTAGGGATAGAAGCTTTAGAATTTAACTTGATTGACCAGTTAGGAAATAGAGATACCGCCGAACAATACATTAAAGATAATTATAATCTTGAAGAAGTTGACTTTGTATCTTATCAAACAGAACTTAGTTTCTTTGATTTATTGACAGGAGTATTTTCAGAAGCCTCTTTCAACATTGGAAAAGGTTTAGGTTCTATTCTCTTAGAAAAAAGTAATAAACTGATGTTAATTTAAAAATGAAACAAAGAACATGGGTCTTGGGACTATTTTTATTGTCTTTAACTATTCTAGTTGTAACTAGTAACAATTTCTTTGCTTCAGATTCCTCAGTTATGATTGATCCTACTGTAAAAAATGCTTTTTCTAACAATCTTCTTTCAGGAGCCGCAGTTGGTTTAAGTGAAGATGAAACTATCTCAGTAATCATTACTTTAAAAGATGATGATGAAACTTTATCAGACAATCTTGAAGAAAGAAAAGAAGCAATCAAAGATAAACAAGTTGAAGTTTTAGAAAATTTAGGTGTTGATACTGAAGAAGGAATAATTATTAGTACTGATGAAGAAATCAAAGAAACTATTCAAGTAGAAGATATTGAAGTAGAACATCTTTATTCAACTATTAATGCTTTAGCAGGAGAAATTACCGAAGAGGGTTTAGAAATACTTAAAGATGATCCTAATGTTGAAAGAGTTGATTTTAATTATCCTCTTAAACTTTCACTTGACACTTCTACATCTTTAATCAACGCAGATGATGTTTGGGACTTATCTGTTAACGGCGTATCACTAGATGGAACTGGAGAAACTATTTGTGTGATTGATACTGGCGCAGATTATACTCATCCTGCTTTGGGTGGATGTACTACTGAAGAATTCTTAGCTGGAGATTGTAATAAAGTTATTGCTGGTTACGATTTTGGTAACGATGATGATGATCCAAAAGATGTGCATGGTCATGGTTCACACGTTTCAGGAATTGTTGCTTCAGAAGATTCTACTTATCGTGGTGTAGCTCCTGGTGCAAAAATTGTTGCAATGAAAGTTTTTTCCAATGCTGGATATGGAAATACTGCTGATGCCATTTCTGCAATTGATTGGTGTGTTAATAATGCTACTATTTTCAATATTTCGATAATCACAATGAGTATTGGTGTTACTAATAATCAAGGTGCAGAAATACCTTATCTTAGCGCTTGTGATGATAATGATCTTTTAGCAGCAAAATCTAGTTGGGCAGTTTCTCAGGGAATTTTTGTTGACGCTTCCGCAGGGAATAGTAAAAGTGCTGCAGGAATTACAGCTCCTGCTTGTGGTGAGAGTGTTACTTCTGTTGGTTCAGTAAATGATGGCGATTCTATCTCTAATTATAATACCGCCCCTATTCTTAGTGTGCTTGCACCAGGTAGTTCAATTACATCAACAGTAACAAATTCTAATTTTGGTACAAAAGGTGGAACTTCAATGGCCGCCCCTCATGTTGCTGGTGCTGCTGCTCTTGTCATGGAATATTGGAAACGTGTCCATGATGTTACTCTTACGCCTTTGGAAGTAAAAAATCGTTTAAAAAATTCTGGAAAATTAATTCTTGACACTCGAAACAATATTTATTTTCCAAGAATAGATGTTTTGAAAGCAATTCAACCTTCTATAAATTTTACTAATGATAATCCAATAGATAATCTTACCACCTCAACAACAACTACAACAATTAACATCACCTCTGACGTAAATCTAAATTCAGCTCTACTTGAATGGCAATCTAGTAATGGTTCGGTTAATAATTATTCGATGACAGAATTAAATAATACTCATTATCAATTTACAATTACAACGTTAGAACATGGCAACCACACTTATCGTGTTTATGGTTATGATCCTATTGATACTGCTGGAATAAGTGTTGATAGAAAATTAACTGTTGATATTTCAGATTCTAATTCATCATCAAACTCTACTTCAACGCCCACCAATAGTACTCCCTCAATTATATTTGTCTCACCAAGAAATAATTCATTTTTAAGAAATAATTTTAATTTAAATATTACCATTGTAAATTCAATCATCTCTTCTACTAATTACACTTTGAAGAATAGTGATGGGGCAATTATACTTTCTAGTTTTAATAATAATATTTCTGGGACTAGTTTCTCTTGGAGTGATTTAATTAACCTTTCTAATTTAATTCCAGATGATACTTATACATTAACAGTTTCTGCTAATGGTTCTTCAAACATTTTTAATATTAGTGAGATTACTTTTGTTATTGATAGAACCCCTCCTTCATTATTTGCAGTTAGTGTTAGTCCAGAAACAATTTATAACAATGATACAATCACTTTCAAAATCAACGTTACGGATAAATATCTCAACACTTCAACAATTTATTTTGAATCTGATTACTCTGGCAATTTAACAAATTATTCTATGCAACAAGAAATAGGGGACTTATATAATTACACTTTTAACAATTTAATTAATCAACAGAATGTTTTTTATCGATTTTATGCTACTGATTTAGCAGGAAACATTAATGTTTCTAATCTTTTTAGTTTTGTTGTTCAAAATAGAATTCCTGTCATCAATTCTCTATCTCCAGATAATGAAACTTCAATTGAATTTGGTGATCCCCTTACAGTTACTTCTGTAGCTACAGATCTTGATGGAGATTCATTAACTTACTCCTGGGACTTTGGAGATTCTGGTTTGGGATTAGGAGATAATCTAAATCACAAATATGTTTCAGTGGGAACTTTTGTTATAACCCTTAATGTTTCTGATCCATTTAGTTCTGTCACTAACAGCAGAACAGTAATTGTTAGTGATACTCTTGCACCAATCATTACTATTAATTATAATTCTGAAGTTCATCTGGAAAGAGATGGAACCATGAGTTTAGAAGTTATTGCAAATGATTATTCAGGCATCTCTAATTTAGGCGGCATTTTTGAAACATTAGCTCTTCCTTCAGGAGATTCATATTGTGCGGATTTGAATACTACCGCTAGAACCTGTACTTGGACAATCACTTTTGAAAACGAAGATATTGGCAGCCATGATTTTACTATTGATGCTACGGATGATTCTTTAACAAAACAAACTACCTCTTCTTCATATTCAGTTAGTTTTACATCTTGTTCTGATAGCAGCAAAAATGGTGATGAAACAGGTACGGATTGTGGTGGCTCTTGTACCGCTTGTCCTTCTACCAGTAGCGGTTCTAGTTCTTCTGGTTCCTCTGGTGGCGGAGGAGGCGGTGGTGGAGGCGGTTCCAGCAGTAGTTCCAGCAGTAAAACAACTACCAAAACAGTCATAACTTCCGCGACGGCAGTAGAAGAACCTGTTGCTGAAGAACCCGTTGTAGAAGAAGTAGAAGAAACTACAGAAAAAGTTATAGAAACTCAAGAACTTTCTGAAACTTCAGAAACTAATACTATTATTGAATCAAATGAACAAGAACCTGAAAGCAGCTGGTTCAACGGTTTAACTGGTGCTTTTGGTGTAGATACTATTTCTAATTTGAATAGCCAATGGCTGGTCTTATTAACCATAATTGCTAGTATTGTTGTTCTATCTGTAATCTATTTATTTGTTTGGGACAGAAGAAAATATTAAAAAAGAAATAAAATAAAAAACCTATTCAGGTAAACTTCCAACTTTGTTCCGATGAATTCTAGCAAAGTATGGTACTGCTACAACATAATCTTCGCCGAAACCAGCGATATCACCATCGATTGCTTCACAAGTCTTCCTTAATTTAGAAACTGCTCTTTTAAGTTCTACTAAATCTTTATCTTTCAATGGTTTAATGTTTACCAAAGCAATTGTTGATCCTTCTCTAAGTACATCAAGAATTTCTTTAATATCTTCAAATTCTTCAAGTATAAATGGTCTAACAAGAACTTTAGATTGTTCTTCTTTATCAGAACTTGCACCCAATTCTACATAATGGTCACTCTGTTCTAACTCTTCTTCGTCTTCTATTGGTTTAGCAAATTTGTCCTTTAATTGTAAAAAAAAGTCTTTCATTTTTCGCACCCTCTCTTAAATAATTTATTTTTTTATTATTTAATTGTAATAAATCCCCTTATATATA
The DNA here is from genome assembly GCA_018664115.1 of Candidatus Woesearchaeota archaeon. Taxonomy (GTDB): domain Archaea; phylum Nanobdellota; class Nanobdellia; order Woesearchaeales; family GW2011-AR9; genus JABJOX01. The sequence goes on along the minus strand of JABJOX010000050.1, from coordinate 34,414 downwards.
AATGTTTTTGTGTTCTAACAACCACATTTAATCATCAATGTAATCAGGTACTTAAACTAAAAACGTTTGAATAAGCTTTCCCTTTCTTACCCCTTTTCCGAGCATATTCAATGGTTGCCCTAGGTAAACTAAAAGTCCCTACAATATTTAATTTTGCTCTGACTTTATAAGTAATGATCCGATGTTCGTGAGCATCAAGTTCTACTAATGACCAAATGACTTTTGTTCCTTTCTTTGAATGTTTAATCTCTTTTGGTCTTAATGTTCCCAATTCTAAACTTTTTTCAACATTTGCAATCCCTGGAACCCAATCAATAATATCGATATTTTTGATATTTTTCTTAGTTCTATTTTTCACTTCTAAAGTTACTTTGATCTCTGATAAAGCATCTTCATTATGTTCAGTTTTGGTAGTCATCGCACTTTTACTAATTGATAAAGGCGACTGAACATAAAAATAAAATCCAGCAAAAACAAGTAAAATTGCTAAGATATAAATCACGATTCTATAATTAGTTGTAAAATTGAGTGTAACTGATTCGTTAGGGCTGATAGACTGTTCCCAAACCAAATATCTTTCTCCCTCAATTTTTTCTGATTTCCCTTCACTTGTCGTGAAAAGCATTTTCCATAAAGAAACGGGGTAAAGAACTTTTTGTGTATTCTTAACATTACCCTCATTAGTAACAATCAGTTCACTATAATACCTAAATAACTTACTATTTTCATTAATATCTTTCTTGAATTCAGGCTGTAATGATAGGATTTCAACTTTTTGATCTATAATTTTGGCAACTTCACCATTATGTTCAAAGATAAAGAAAATAAGATAATCTTTTGGTTGTTGAAATGAGTTAGGATTAACTGAAAACTCTATGGTTTTCTTTTCTAATGGAGGTAAATCTACTGTTGCTTCTTTAATAAATTCAGGCATATCACTTTGAATTTTTACTACTAATCCTGTTAAATCTAATGGGTTTCTATTTTCTAAGAATAACTTGATTGAAACTGGTTCATTTGGATTAATTTTTTCATTCATGTCAATTGTAGCTTTTATTGCTGGTAAGTAATCTATTGGTTTTTCTGGACTTAAATAAACCTTTAATGATTCAGTATAAGTTTCTCCGAGATCGCTAGCAATAGATATTTGGACATAATAAATTCCTGGTTGTAAACCCTCATCAAAAGCTTGAGCTTGAATTATTGTTGTATAACTTTTTCCGGGATATAATTCAATAATTTTATCTTTTAACGGAAAAGGATCCACATTCCATCCTTGTCCTGATTGAAGAGAATAAATACTATAACGTTGTTTTTCATCAGCATTATTAGTAATTTTTAAATTAAATTTTGCTTTTTCACTAAAAGCGATGTAATTATCTTTAACTGTTATTTCAACATCTGATTCCGCTAAAGAAGATGTTGCTAATATTGAAAAAATAACTAGTAAAAAAACTGATAATAAGATAACTTTATTCACCCTCACTTTTTCCCACCTCAAAATAATAAGAATAATAAAAAGATACTTATATTTAAAGACTTCGTTTTAAAACTATACAGGTTATTTATTTAAGTAACCATACCTTTAGAAAGATTTATATACTATTCTTTATTAATTATTGATTGTTAAAAGAGGTATAAAACGAGATGGTACAAGAAAGCGCTTTCCGAGGCATAATCGGTTTTTTCGATAAGATTGGAGTTTATGATGTAATTCTACCTTTCTTACTTGTATTTACAATTGTTTTTGCTATCTTAGAAAAAACTAAAGTCTTAGGACTTGATAAGATTGATGGTAAAGAAATAACTAAAAAGAATCTTAACTCTATGGTTGCTTTTGTAATCTCTTTTTTGGTTATTGCTTCTACTCAATTAGTGTCCGTAATTAATGAAGTAATGGCTAATGTTGTTTTACTATTAATTTTAGCAGTTAGTTTTTTAATGCTAGTGGGCGTATTTTTTGGAGATCAAGAATTTACACTCGCTAAATTTGGTGGTTGGCAAAAGTTTTTCATGGTTTTAATGTTTATTGGCATTGTACTTATTTTTCTTAATGCTTTAGACTGGTTAAAATATGTTTTAGTACTTTTTGTTTATTGGGATGCAGAATGGGCATCTACTCTTATATTTTTCATTATCATCCTTGGTTTCATTGTATACATCATTAAAGATCCAAGTCCAAAAAAAACAAATGAAAAGAAAGATTAATAAAACTTAAAATAATTATAACAAAAAAGGAGGATTATAAAAATGGCATTTTCAAATTTGGGGTTTTCACAATTAGCGTATTATTTTCAAACGTACGGCATCATGGATTTCTTGTTACCGTTCCTACTGGTTTTTACAATTATATACGCTGTAATGCAAAAAACAAAAGTTCTTGGTGACAAGAAAAACTTTAACGTTATCATTGCTTTAGTAATAGCTTTAATTTTCGTTGTTCCTCACGTTATTGGATATTATCCTCTTGGTTATGATCCAGTGCAGGTAATGAACGAATCTTTACCTAGTGTTGCTTTAGTTGCTGTTGCAGCTGTTATGCTTCTAATATTAATGGGCGTTTTTGGTACCGACTTCTCTAAGTCAGCAGCTCCAATCATTGCTATTGGGGCAATTGCTTTTGTAGTTTATATTTTTGGTTCAGCATTAAGTGTTTGGACTGGCCCTTCAGACTTATTTTATTGGTGGGGTTCGGAAGTTACAGAATTACTAATTATCCTGCTTATGTTTGGATTGGTCGTCTTCTTTATAGTTAAAGAACCAAGCGATAAATCTAAAGGCTCTGAAATGATGAAGAGTGTTGGAAAATTATTCGAGAAAAAATAAACATTAAAAAAAACAATGGTAACCGTACTTGATTTAGGATTAATACAAGCGTTTGACGTGATCTTTCCAGTTTTGCTAGTTTTCGCTTTAGTGTTTGCTATTTTTCAGAAAACTAAAGTTGTTGGTGATTCTGTAGGGATAAATTCAATCATTGCTGTCTCTGTAGCATTTATGGTCTTGATTTCAGATACCCTAACTCAAATCATCAATTTTATGGTGCCTTGGTTCGCTGTTGTTATTATCTTTTTTATACTTTTAATTTTAATTTTCCAGATGTTTGGAGCAACCGATGCAGATTTAGCAACGGCTGTAAAAGATAAAAGTGTTTATTGGGCAATCTTAGGAATTGCTCTTGTAATTCTCTTAGCAGCTCTTGGAAATGTTTTAGGTCAATCATTTACAGAGAAAGCATTTGAAGCAGGACAAAATGTTACTGTTACTGGTAGTTCAGGAGTAGCTTCTTCAAGTTTTGAAGGTAGTGTAACTGCAACTCTATTTCATCCAAAAGTATTGGGAATGATGATCATGTTTGCAATCGCAGTATTCGCTGTAGCACTTCTAAGCGGCGGATAGAAAACAAATAAATAAAAAAGAAATATTTTTTTAATTCTTACTCTTTCTTAACACTTTGTGTGATACTCTTCAACTCTTTAACATTCTCTACAAACACAGGAACAACATCTTTGAAAACTTTACCTACCGCTTTCAATTCTGTACCTACATCACTCATTCTACCATCATAATCCTCTAATTTTCCCAGAACTCCTTGATGTAGAACTTTAAAATCCTCTTTAAGTTTCGCTAAATCACTTGTCATTTTGGTTTGTCTTTCTTCAATTTTCTCTTTCCATTCGACAATCTTTTTCACTTCACCAATTAAAGCATCCCATTTCTCGTCAATCATACTTTCTGTGATTGCTTCAATTCTTTCATAGATGTTACCCTCATCGCCACTTGGTTGGGCACCCATTGAAGGACCGCCAGGCATTGCTCCCATAGGAGGCATAGCCGGTTCTTGAGGCATACCACTAGGCATTGCAGGCATACCACCAGGCATTGCTGGGGTATTAGAACTTTCCATTGCCGCATTAATTTGTTGCGGGTTCATTCCATTCTTTTTGAGTTCTTCTTCAATAACTTCGTCGGTAAGACCTTGTTGTCTTAATTGTAATATTTGTTGAACTGGATCCATTTTTTCATCACCTTTATTTATTTATTTATTTATTTAATTATTAATTGAACGGGCTATGTGTTTCATCTTTTGCAACTAATTTTATTTTTTCAGGTTTTTTTAATTTATTCTCAACCATTCTTTCTAAATCTTTTTGTGTTACAAAGTTCATTGGACTCCATAATTCCAGATATTTCTTTAACGTTTTTACTTCTTCAACACCTGCAGTTTGTTTAAGTTCTTTAACTATTAAGTCCATTTTTTGAATGGTTTTCTCGTGGTCATGTCTAAATTCTAACAAATCTGCACTTGTATTCTTCATATCTTTTTTCAAATCATTGGTCCTTTTAATAAAATCATTTTTGATCATATCAACTTCTCTTAAAAGATTGTTAACTTTTCCCTCTAACGCTTTAACCCAGAGATATAATTTAGCTTGATCAAAGCTTCCTTGCTGTTCTTGTTTAGCTACTGGTTTTTTAGTTCCGAAGTCCATATTTGCTTAAATAAAGAAATGAATATAATAAACTTATGTGAGTATTATAAAGTAGTATAGGCTATTTAAGAATATAAATGTTTATTAATAAAATGGACAAATTGCTTTTAGGAGGTTTATAAAATGACCAAAGAATGCTTAACTATGATTATAAATTATACGGTAAATGGTCCGTTTGAAATTACAGGAGATGTTAATAAGGAAGGACAGGCAGAAATTATTGATTCTTTTCTTAGAACGCAAATTGGGGCTGGTTCAGACATTCGTAAACCAGATTATAAAGACACTTATCAAATATCTCTTCAATGGTATCCTAGTAATGATAGAATTGTAGCTAGTTGTGATACAGGTAATTATGGATTAAGAGACGGAATTCTACAAGAGGTTTTAAGAAAAACTTTAAGAGAGACATAATCAGAGCAAATTATTTAAACTCTTAATAACTTTATATATAAAAAGATGGTGCTAACAGAAAAAAAGTGTTTTGAGTACGAAACTATCCATGAAGGAGAAAACAAGATTCTAAAGATTCCTTTAGAACGATGTACATTTCCCCCTTCAATTGAATATAGTGATTTGTGTATGGCTAAAGTTGTTGACGCTTTGTTAGAAGTTTCTGGAGTAACAATAATTAACCTATCACAATTAAGAGAATACGAATATGATTACTCACAAACTCATTTATTAATAGAATTATCTTTACTTTACAAAAGATTAAACAAAGATGAAAGGCTTGCTTATTCACATCTTGTTATTGATCCGCTACATGAACGCTATATTCGTGGAAGTTATGCAGAATTTCAGAGAATCATTTCCAAATTGTTGAAAGAAGATCCTTTAGCTGCCTACATCACATTAAAACGTTTAGAAGTTAGAGAAAAAACTAAATTAAACAATTTAATCGATGAAAGACATTTAGTTTCACAACATAAGTTTATTGAGGTTTTATTGGCAGTAATTCAAGAGATGGAAAAGTTAAAAATCATTCAACAATTAATGCCTCATACTAAAGAAGAATACAAGCTAGGTTCTAGAGATATTTATGGTAATATTTTTCATCCTACTACTCGGCCGGATTTTATGTATACAAAGCTAATTTTAGAATTTCCAGAAGGAAATCTAGAAGAAAGTTATCAGTTTGGTGATGGTGAGGATAAGTGTGACGTAAACATCTTTTCTTTTGATAACAATATTAAAACTATGTTCCATTTAACTCCTCCTGAATTTCGTTTCACGGAAGAAGTTTACGAATTGTTGGATGATGCAAAAAGAATCATGTCCGAACATAAACCAACCAGGGAAGAATTTGTTGATCCACAACGAATGAGAGAAGTATTTTTTAATATTGGTAAAGATTTACTTAATGATTTAATTGAACATAAGAAGTTGAAACTTTCTGATGATAAAGTTAATCAGTTAGCTCAAGCTTTATTACGTTATACAGTCGGATTCGGTTTAATAGAATTATTGTTGTCAGATCCAAAAGTTCAGGACGTTAACATTAACGCCCCTAACGGAGAATTACCAATTTTCATTGTTCATCAGGATTATGGTGATTGTTATACCAACATTTACCCTACTCGACAAGAAGTTGATTCTTGGGCAACTAAGTTGAGATTAATTTCTGGTAGACCTTTAGATGAAGCAAATCCCATTTTAGATACAGAATTAAAAGTTGAAGGTTTCACATCAAGAGTTTCTGCGATTACTGCCCCTTTAAGTCCCTTGGGATTGGCTTTTTCATTTAGAAGACACAGAGATTACCCGTGGACTTTTCCGTTGTATATGCAACCAAAGATTAGATATATGGATACTCTTGCCGCTGGTTTGTTAAGTTTTATTATTGATAATAACGCAACTATTCTTGTTGCCGGAACACGATCTTCTGGAAAGAGTAGTTTGTTAGGAAGTTTCTTAGTAGAAATGAGTAGACGTTCCAGAATAATTACTATTGAAGATACTTTTGAACTTCCGCAAGAAGCAATGCGAGCTCTTGGTTATAATGTTGAAAATATGAAAGTTGCTGGTGCTTTGTCTGCTCCCGGTTCAGAAGTTGATCCAAGTATTGGTATTCGTTCAACGTTACGTTTAGGCGATTCCGCAATCTTTGTGGGAGAAGTTAGATCTAAAGAAGCAATTGCTCTGTTTGAAGCTATGCGTGTTGGTGCAGCTGCAAACGTTGTTGCGGGAACAATTCACGCTGATAGTCCTTATGGTGTTTATGATAGAGTTGTAAATGATATTGGCGTGCCAAAAACTTCATTTAAAGCGATTGATATTATTGTAACAACTAATCCCGTAATTTCTGGTTTGAAAAAATATAAAAGAGTTTTACGAATTACTGAAGTTAGAAAACAGTGGGATGAAGATCCGCTAAAAGAACATGCTTTTGTAGATTTGATGGTTTATAATCCTAAAACAGATCAGTTAGAAATTACTGACGATTTGATTAATGGTAATTCTGAAATCTTGAAAAGAATGGCCGGTAAAATTAAAGAGTTTGCTGGTGATTGGGATGCTGTCTGGAATAATATTCAGTTAAGAGCAGATTATAAACAAGCAATCGTTGATATTGCTGAAGAGTTTAAAGATGATCAAATTTTGGAAGCAGAATTTGTAGTTGGTGCTAACGATATGTTTAAATTAATTTCTGATCGAGTTAAAGATAAGCATGGGACATTAGATTCATCTCGAATCTTGTTTGATTTCAAAGAATGGTTACGGAAGGAAGTCAGAAGTAGAGTTAAAGAAGAATCATTTTAATTCATCTAATTCTGTTAATGGAATCACTCTAAATGATGGTGTCTCAAAGTTGGTGATGGCATATAAATCGTAACAAGCTTGGTTTTCAGATAATTTTTTTACTGGACAACCTTGGGCATTATGGAAATAATCTCCACGAATTAAGTCTATAACTCCATCTTCAAGTTTTTCTATTGGTTCTCTACAATAACCGCAAATATATTCTGCCATTTTTATTTAGATTATGGTTTAGTTTAAAATAATTTCTATTTTTCCATTACATAGAACAGTTCGTTACTAAATTCTAGAATATTTAATTTGTATTCTAATCGCTTACACATTAATTCAATCCATCCCTTCCTAGGATAATTCATCTTCTTACCAGAAATCGTTAATGTGGGAAAACTGACCACAATAAACTTTGCAGGGATAGCTTTGATAACATTCTCAGAAGTTTTGTGACCTTTACCTTTATCTAAAACATCAGTCATCTTGAATAAGAAAGCAACTTCTGCTTTGGGCAATTTCTTTACTTTTTCTATCTGTAATAAATCTAGAATTCCTGCTTTTCCTTTAATTTTTTTATCTTTGAAAAACTGGTTTAATATTTTCACTTCTTCTTTGCTTAAATCGTAAGCAAAATAATTTACATTCTTTAAATTCATGTGAGAAAACGATAAAGGATTAATTCCACTTCCTAAATCTAGAATGGTTTTTGGAATTCCTGTAATCTTGAAAATTTTCTGATATAATTGATCATAAAAAGATAATCTCTCTTTGGTAGAAGAATGTGTTTCTAAAATTTTTTGATAATCTTTTTTCTTAAATAATTCTTTTAAATCTTTACTTTCTTTTTCGACTCGAAACAATCCGTAACTTCTTCTTAACTTTGCACGAACTTCTTTGATGACTTTTTTGTATTCTTTTGATTTAGGATTCAGTTCCTCACCTAGTTTCTTTAGAATCTTCGGTTCTTTTTTGAAATATCTGTTTAATTCTTCTTTTACAAACTGATCATCTAATTGTAATAGTTCTTTCTTCTGTTTAATATCTTTGATTAGTTGCTTTAGCATTAAGATTATTAATTATTTGATGTATATAAATTTTCGCTACATTTTTAAAGAAAGAAATATTAATAATCTCTAATGAAAGAACATCTTAAGAAAACATGGGACTTTTTCTGGAATGATGAAAGTATTTGGAGTTGGCTAGCCAACATCGTTGTTGCCTTCCTAGTTATTCGTTTTCTTGTTTATCCCTTTCTAGGATTGATTCTAGGAACTTCGTTTCCGATTGTAGCAGTTATCTCTGAATCAATGGAACATGGTACTCATGCAGATTTAATTTGTGGAGAAAAGTTCACAGAATTCCCAGAATCTTTTGACAGTTATTGGAGTGTTTGTGGTCAATGGTATGAATCTAATGGCATTACTAAAGAACAATTTAATAAATTTCCTTTCCGGGATGGTTTTAGAAAGGGTGATGTGATTATTCTCTGGCGAGCAAATAAGAATAATCTTGACGTTGGCGATGTGCTTATTTTCCAGGGAAGTAAACCACAACCATTAATTCACCGAGTTGTTAAAGTTTGGGAAGAAGATTCGCAAACATATTATCAAACTAAAGGTGACCATAATAGTGGTAGTATCTCTGGCAGTTTAGGTGAAGAGAATATTTCTGAAGATAGATTGTATGGAAAAGGTCTTATTAGAGTTCCATATCTTGGCTGGATGAAAATATTATTTGTGGATGCAGTTAGACCATTAGGAATTAATATTGTTCGATAGTTCTAGTTCTGCTCTCAAGTTATTATCAAAACATTTATAATTGAAAAAGATTTATCTTATATTATGACAAAAAAGAGTTGGTGGCAAAAACATTTTGCTCGGGAAGAACAGCAAGAGAAAATCGATGTTGTTAAAGACTTAGATGCAATTGTTGAATATTTAGAAGAAATCAATTATGATGTTAAAAGTATTCTTCCTGAACTTAAAAAATTGATGGAGTTGGAAAAAGAACGTAAAGTTGCTGATTCTAGCGTAACTCATATTAATTTGGAAACACAAGCTTCAATTTTAGATAAATTGTTAGAGAAATATGAATTCTTTCAGAACGATGCTGATATTAACGGCTTGAGATTGAAAGCAATCGCTAACCAATTCTTAAGAAACGCTAAGAAACATGGCTTAACTGATTTAGTCAAAGAAAAGAAAGAAGATAAGCGTTGGAAGTTCTTCTGGTAATAATTAACTAAAAGATTTATAAATTAAAACAATTCTTATTGTTTATGACTCGCGTTTTTGGATTTGAGATAAGAAAAGAATTGTCTGAAGAATTAATTAAACAACTAATTGATGATTTTTTTTTAAATATGCAAAATGGATTAAGTGCAATATTAAAAAGAAATTGGGTTTCATTTGGTTTAGGTTTTATTGTTGTGTTTTCTGATGAATCCATACCCATTTCAATTTATAGGGGATATGGGGGCATAACAAAAAAAGATATAATTAAAGAAATCTTTGAATCTGAATATCAAATGCCTGCAGGAAAAACTATTAAAGCTATTTTTGGAGTGATTCAGTGCGAACAAGACAGAGGAGAAGATAATGACCTCCAACGTCTTTACAAATTTCCTTGGGAAGCTAAACAATGGTATTTAATAACAGCTGGAGATTATAGATTAGCAGATTTCTCTTCACTACTTTGGTTTGATAAAGAAAACCAATGGGGCTCATTGATTAAATATTTGAATACTAATCCAAAAAAGGTAAACTTTAATTGGATAAATAAAGAAGTCGCACCAATAATTGTAGCTGTAAGAAAAGATAGTTCACAAATATTAGTCATTGACCAGTTTAGCGAGAATAATAATGATGGGAAAAAATTTAAAATTGAAGATAAGAGAACTCATATAAATTATTTAGGGGTTAGAAATTCTGAAGATCAATTGGTATGATTCTCCTTACCATCACTTAAAGCTTTTACCGGAACATAACATTGTTATGTTTAATAATTGTAATTGAGATGTATTTATCTTTGAGCTTCTTTTAATCCCTTCATCTCTTGAGACATTTGTTTCTTTTGTGTATCAGTTACTTTTGGACGAACTGCTTTCATAACACAATACATCAAAAATTGAGACTCATTCTTAAAACCCATCAATTTCATTACTCTTTTATATTTTTTATGAGCTCGCTCAGAAACAACCATTTTAATAGTTTTATTTGCCATAAAAAAATAAATACTTAATAATTAATAAATGTTTTCAATTATAATTACTCTGCGCAGGTTCTATGCTTGCAGTGGGATAAACATTTTGGAACTTAACATCGTTATGTAACTAACAAACAAAACGATTTTTAACATAACCTTTTTAAATAAGCCTAACAATTTAACTAAAATACCCGAATGTGGGCAGTAGCTTGCCTGAACTGGTATAAAATTGAAGCAAATTAGGAGGCTAAATAAAAAATGGGACAAAAAAAATCAAAGATTTTTGAGCCCCATTTGTAATGAAATTAAAAATGGGATTATACAAACATGTAAGGAACCTTTGGAAGAAACCAAAGGCAAATATGCCAGAATTATGGCGTGAAAGACTAATTAAGTGGAGAAAAGAGAATTCTACTACAAAAATAGAACGACCAACAAGAATTGATCGTGCTCGTTCATTAGGCTATAAAGCTAAACAAGGTTTTGTTATTGCTAGGCAAAGAGTTCCTCGTGGTGGACATACTAGGCCACAAATTAAGAAAGGACGAAGACCAAAAAGATACGGAACTAGATTAGATTTGAGCAAGAACTATAAGCAAATTGCTGAAGAGCGTTGTCAGAGAAAATTCAAGAATCTTACAATTCTAAACTCTTATTGGGTAATTGAAGATGGTAAACATTATTGGTACGAAGTTATTCTTGTAGATCCAAATCATCCAGTAATTAAATCTGATAAGAATTTAGCTTGGTTACAGGACAAGAAACATCATAGCAGAGTATTTAGAGGAAAAACTTCCACTGCAAGAAAATCTCGAGGATTACGTGGAAAAGGTTTAGGCTATGAGAAAGCACGTCCAAGTAGAAGAGCTAACTCGAGAAAACAATAGTTTTCTTTTTTTTAATTTTCTTTTTATTTCTTTTATTTTAAAATAACCAAAAATTATATAAATAGCTTCAAAAAAATAATTATTATGTTTCCTTCAATCAGAGATACTTTAGCAACAAATTATGAGAAAAGTTTAGTTGTAGTTTCACAATTAGCTAGTTTAACTGATAACTTAATTACAGAAGATGAGATTGCTAATTCTTTACTTAAGTTAAGAAAAACCCTTGAGCTTGGGCGTACTAACCCTCATTACCTTATTTTTCATATGCGTAAAAATGGAGATGTTGAAAAATTCTATGATGAACATCCAAGAAGGATAAACCGTAATTATTTCCGTTTGCGTATAGACGGATTACATAAAGTAGATCATGCAATTTACAAAGGTTCTTTGTTGGAGCAAGAAGTAAGAGATTCTATTGCAACTGTTGCTGATGAAGTAATTACAAAAATTAATCCCAAACATGTTTTTGGAAGACATTATTTTGGTAAAAGTTCTCCTGGTTTACCTAGATACGTTTCCTTTGATAAACCAGAATAAAAAATGATTAATATTAGTCAATTAGTAAGAAAATCAAAACAGCATCCGCTAACTGATAGATTATTAGATTTTGTAGAACCAGAACTTTATCTGGCTGAAAACGTAGCAGATTATAAAGAGAATCGTTCAATTCTTGTTCCTCCCTGGTTTAAGAGGAATCCATTTTCTACTGCAAATGATTATGCTTTTATTTCTTTTTATAATGTGGGGATAGATGCAACTTCTGAAAATGGTGAAATGAACGAGGATTTAGTTAATATTCACGATGAAAGTGGTTCAGCAACTATTTGTTGGACAGGACCTGGACACGTTTATCCTTGTAAAGATTCTTATTTTCAGATGTTAGATAGTGGCGAATTAAAGCCACAAGATTGGGTTTATAGATTAGATGTTAGATTGATTTATGAATTTGAGGTTTCTTTTGTAATTGGTTTCAAAAAAAATAAATTTTCCACTCCTAAAACAGAAAAAAGTTCTTTGGTTGATAAAATTAGTTCATTGTTTCCAGAACCAGAGCCATCATATTAAAATAAAATAAAAATAAAAAATCATACAAAACTAAACTTAAATCCAGTTTCGTAAATGATTATTTTTACACCGTTATTAACTTCTGCTGGCGCTAATCTTCCGTCTCCAAACCATTTGTAGAACCAAGCCATGAAGAGTCCAGAATAACTATAAACTTCTTCTGAGCCATCAACAGAGATGATTAGGTTTTCATCATCATCCGGACTATTTGGGTCATCTGGGCTAACACAAATTTCTTTTCCCTGTATTAACGCACAACCAGGAGCGATAGCAAAATAATCATCTTCATCACTTAACTTAACATTTTTACTGCTAGATTCTTTTGGACCTTGCATCACTGTCGGTTCAACTATGATGATCTCTGAATAATCGTTGTTGTCTTGATTCTCGTTAGCTGTATTGAATTGATCTAAAACTAAATTAGCAGTTAGTTCCCATTTATCTAAACTTAATTCTGTTGGGGGAATAAATACTTGTTCAAACTCATTAAAAGAATTCTCTGATTCGTATCTTACCGTTTCTCCAGGTTGAAGTTCAACAAAGAAAGTGTCAAAATAACTTTCGTATCCTTCTAATCCTGCTTTTTCAATCCCAGCTAAAGTTTTGGCTAATTCTTCTTCAGTATATTCTCGCAGACCGCTATTGGCATTATCTTTTTGTTTTTGAATTTCTTCTGCACTTAAAGGGCCAGTCATGTAATTTAATTCTCCTTTACTTGGAGTAACTTGAATTTTAGAACCATCTTCAGAAATGATTGTTACTGCAGCCACATTAGAACCATCTCCTCTGGAATTAGTTAGTGTTTGTAATAAACAGTTTGGAAAATTTAGAGAAGTTTGTTCTTCTAAATGAATGTCTACTGGTAGACAAGTGCTAACAGCTTCATCTCCCACGTTTTTTACATCCAAAACATAATGGTAAGATTCCCTTGCTTCTGGATTATCTTGTCTAACGTGGAAATCCGTTATTACTAAATCTGCTTCTGCAATAGCTAAAAAACTTAAACAGAAGATTAATACTAAACTAATTATAATTGATTTTTTCATTTTATATACCTCTTTTTTGAACGTAGATTTAAAAAAAGGTAAAAAGGTACTTGTCCCTTTGCTTACCTCTTTTTTAATTTAAGTTAAGAAGAACTTTTTAATATATAAATATTTGGTAATAATTGATTAAACCAACCCTTTTTCTAAATAAATCGGATACGATTCTTTATGCATTTCTAAAAGAGTTTGGTAAGATGCGTTAAGAAAGCGATTCAATAATAATTTCTCTTTATGTGGCGTTTGGTTTGGATAATTCTGAATGTTCCAATGTCCACCTTTTTTAGATAACGTTAATGCTAACTCTGCACCGTCCCAAGAAGCTTTGTAAACTATGTTCTCTTCATATCTGTGCGTCTGTACATCTAAATGATGACTTCTAACAAGAGTTCCAATTCTAATGCCCTCTCCGTCTTTCTTTAACATTCCTTCTAACCCTTTTCCAATTGCTCTAGTTGTTGCCATATTCTTATTTATTTAGAATTATTATTTAAATTTTATGCTTTAGAGGCTATACTCTAGAAATGTTTAAGTAATTGTTCTTATTACTTTATTAAATATGGGAAATGCAGCTATTGATGATAAAGTGAATGAAGAACTTAATTATGTTATCAGAGATCAGATGGCACATCTAATATATATGAAAGAAATCGAAGAAGGACCTCCTTTAAGAGAAATGTTTGCTGGTTGTGAGAATCCACGTGATGTAAGGGCTTATTGGTTAATTAGGGGAATGTTGCAGGGTTTTGTAACAGCAGAAGATTTTCGTGCTGAAGGTATTCCTGACCCCACTCCATCAGGTCCATCTTATCATCACCAATCTGTTTATACTACAAAATCAAGATGATCTAATTAATATTAATAAATAAAATGACAACTAAAGATTTTAAATTAACTTATGTAGAAAGAGATGATTTGTATAGAGATATTCCTAAAGAACTAACTCTAACAGAGATTCTTGGTCCGTTTAGAGATCCAAAGAGTCTTTTAAGTAAAAGATTAATGGAAGCAACTTTAAAAGGTGCAAGCCATCCAAATGATTTTTATGCTGCGGGCATTCCTGTGCCAGAAGTTGATATGAAAGAATTTTATGTATAATGAAAAATGGCAGACCTAACAAAAAAAGTTGAAGAGTTTCATTTGACACCAGCACAAGAGAGACAAAATTTTAGAAAAGAACCTCTTGCACCTAAAGAAATGTTGGGCGCTTCTGACCATTTAAGTTTAAGATCTTATTTGATTTTTAAGGCAGCATTGGAACATCAGCCAACCTCAATGGAAGGTTATATGCAAGCAGGAATTCTTCCTCCAGCAGGAATGGGTTATTATCAAAAATGAAAAGAATAATCCTTTTAATTCTAATAACAATATTCTTAACTTCTTGTTCATTCACAGATTCATTAACAGTTGCTTCTGTTACAGAAACTCAAATTCAAGATTCTGGCAACATTGAAGTTTATTTCTGTCCACAAGAAGATTGTGAAACTGCTTTAGTTGATTTTATTGATTCTGCAGAAGAGTTTGTTCATTGCGCTTTCTTTGAAGTAGATTTAGATAAAGTTAGAGATAAACTTCTGGAGAAAGAAAAAGAGATTGAGGTAAAAGTGATTACTGATAAAGATTATTTGTATGAGTTTGATCATGATTTTGTTAAGGTTGATGCTTGGGGCTTGATGCATAATAAATTTTGTATTATCGATGGCAAGAAGATTTCATCAGGAAGTATGAACCCAACCAATAACGGAGCAACTAAAAACAATAACAATTTATTATTCATCGAATCGAAAGTTCTTGCAACAAATTATGAAGCAGAATTTCAAGAGATGTGGAATGGCGTTTTCAAGAAAGGCGATCCCGTTTTGAATCCAATGATTAATCTCGATGGAATTACTATTAAGAATTATTTCTGCCCGGAAGATCAATGTGCAGAGAAAGTTAAAGATGAATTGAAGAAAGCCAAAGAATCTATTCATTTTATGACCTTCTCGTTTACGAATGAGGGCATAGGAAATATAATTTTGTTAAAGAGCCTGGAAGATATTACCATTGAAGGAGTAATGGAAGCGAGACAAGTTACTAAGTATTCTGTCTATGACCTCTTAAAATATCAAGACATCGATGTTGTCAAAGATGGCAACAAACAAAACATGCATCACAAGACTTTCATCATCGACAAAGAAACGGTTGTAACTGGTAGCATGAACCCTACTGGCGGCGGCGATACGAGAAACGATGAGAATATTTTGATTATTACTGATAAAGATATTGCCAAAGAATTTATGGAAGAGTATCATAAAGTAAGAGAAGAAACTGTTTCTTAAGACCAAACTTTTCTAATTGTTTTTATTAATTTATCTTTCCAGATGACTTTTCATAAAATTTCTTGAAGATCTCATATCTTACTTTAAATTTATTATGTCTCTCTTTATTTGGATAAAATACTTTTTTTATTTTAGGATTAACCTCTGAAATGTTTGACAATTCTTCAATTGATTTTAATGCAATTATTGCGGTTCCAACAGCAGTTGATTCAACTATCTCGGGAACAATTATCTTCTCATTAAAAATATCAGCTTGCATCTGAAGTTTGTAATCTGACTTAGTATATCCCCCACTAGCTATGATTTGTAATGGTTTTCCATTTTCTTCAACAATCTTTTCATAACCTTGATATAAATTAAAAAATATCCCCTCAATAATAGACCTGTATATTGAAACTTCATCATCAGACGATTTTAAACCAACCATTGAAGCATTCATATTTTGGTTATAGTTTGGTCCTCGTTCTCCGTTTAAAAATGGTAAAAAGATAGGTCCATCAATGTCACTATTTATTTCCATATCACCTAATTCTTCAAGAAGTTCTTTTTCATTTTTTTTAGTAAAATTATTAATGAACCAATTGGTTGTAATTCCACCAGCATTTATTGCAACTCCACAAATGAACTTATTGTCAAATAACGGATGGCACCATATTAGTGGATTATTCGTTTTTTTATCAGACAAAAATCTCAATGCTCCACTAGTGCCAAGTGTTGAACTCATCATGGATTTTTTTGTACCCCCACACCCAACATGACACAACATTCCATCACCAGCTCCAATGATTATCTTTAATTGATTATTCAGTCCAATCTCAATTGCAATTTCATCTTTTATTTTTTCAGAATGAAAGATATCTTTACAACTTGATAATTGTTCACTTGAAATTCCAATCATCCCCAAAATAGAATGGTCCCAATCAAAGTTATGGATATTAAACAAACCTGTTGTAGAAGCAATCGGATAAGAAACTATAAATTTGCCTGTTAATTTATAGATTATATATTCTGATAACGAGATAAACTTGTATGTTTTATTAAAAATAATTGGATTGTTTTTTTTAAGCCATAACATTTTCCATATTGAATATGATTCATGTATTGGGCAACCAGTTTTATAACATAATTCAAGAACCTCTTTATTATTTCTTTTAAATTCAGTTATAATAGAATGCGCAAGATTATTATTCCAACCAAGTAGACTTGTTAAAGCATTTCCATTAATATCAACTGGAATCAAACTAGGAAAAATTGTACTAATACCGATTGCATTTATTTCAATATTTGGATTATCATTTTTGAGTTCTATTAAAATATTTTTAACTTTATCAAACAACATATCCAATCTAGAATTATTATCAATCAAATTAAATTTAATTTTCTTTAATGAAATAATTCTTTTTTCTTTGTTAAATAAAACAGCTTTTATTGATGAAGTCCCTATATCTAATCCGATTACTGCTTTTTCCATTCTTGATGGCCACCAAAAACATTTCTGATAGCATTAATTATTTTACCCGTAAATGTTGGATTTAATTGTGAACTGAGTCTTGCTTGTAAAGCAGCATCACAGGAAGGCACTTTGATATTAAGTTCTATACCTGTTTTTACAAGATTTTCCATTTCAATCTGTGTTTGACCATAAATAGAACCACTTATTTTTTCAAGTCCCGGATTAATATTAAATGCTTGAACAGCGTCAGAAATAATTCTGGATTCTACAATGCTACCTTTATCCCATATTTTGCATACATCTGCAAGATTAATATTTAATTCGTTTTTTTCAGATATTCCATTTATACACTCTAAACCTTCTGCAAGTGCTTGGAGAAACCCATACTCCACAAGATTATGATAACCTTTTACAAGATGTCCTGATCCAGATTTTCCCAAATATTTATATGAACCATTTTTGGATAAATTTTCAAATAGTTCTTCATTTTTCTTAAACACTTCAAATTCTCCGCCAATCATAAGGCAGGCACCGTGTCTTGCACCACTCACTCCACCACTCATTCCAACATCCATGAAATGGAGGCCTTTATTTTTAAGATCATCTGCTCGCTTTTGAGAGTCCCGAAAGAATGTATTGCCAGAATCAATAATTATATCACCTTTTGATAAACTAGGTAATAACGTTTCAATAATTTCATCAATAACTTTTCCAGCAGGAACTGAAAGAATAATAATTCTTGGAGATTGAAGATGTGAGATAACTTCAATTAAAGAATCAACAGTAAAAGCACCTTTTTCACTAATTCTATCCCTTATCTCTTTATCTAAATCATAAGCAATAAGTTTCCATTCTTTATCAAGTAAGTTTTCTGAAATCCGAAAACCCATTTTCCCAAGTCCTATAATAGCAATTGTTTTTTTCCTTTCCATTTTAATCCTCTTTTTCAGCCCTAATAAATGCAAATGCTGTAACTGGTCCACCACTTGCACCGACAATAGCAATAGTACTTGTTTGTAAATCAAAATTATTTTTTGATTCTTCAGGGATATTATAAAGATTGACTAATGATTCAACAATCAATTTTTCTTTAAACAGTTGGTGAACATCATGGCATTCTGGTGCATCAACAGTAAGAGAATCTATTCCAATAACTTTAATATTTTTAAATCCTGCCAAAAACTCACCCGCTTCTTTTGAAAGATATGGTGTCTTATTAATATTATGTTTTTTATTGGCTTCTAACCATCTATCATATCCAGTTCTGATGATCACTGCATTTTTTTTTGAAATGATCTCAGAATATGTGCTTAAATGTTTTTTTGTAACCTGAACTAAATATTTTATTCCTTCATGTTCTTCAGCTTCAGAAGAATCCGAGATATCTATTATACATGCCGGATTAAAAAAGTAATTCATGTCAAAACCTTCGTATGATTTCATTCCTCTGTTTTGATGGCTGGGTGCGTCACCATGTGGGTGAAAATTATGATCACTAACGCTATAAACATAATGTTCATAACCTGTTTTATCAATATCCGAAAAAACTTTTTTTACGGGTTTAGGGTCACCAGGAAAAACTTCGACATCTTCTCTAAGCGGCTCAGAAAGATTAATTGCAAGAAATTTTATGCCTCCAAGAGTTATTATTTTCTGTTTTTTATGTTCCATTTTTCTTTTTCCGTTGTAAATACTTTTTTTAAATCTTTAATAATGTTTATTTATTTGTATGAACCGTTAATGTTTATATTCATTTCTATATTTTCTTAACATAAACTTTATAAATAAACGTTATTCGGAAGTAAACATAGAAAGAGATTCTGATAGTGGAGATAATACAAAATGAAAATAGGCTTAATTGCAAACCCGGTAGAATACGATTTGAATAAAAATTTAGAAATATCCCAAAAACAGGTTTTATAATGAATGAAAACCTATTTAATGAGTATTTGAAAGCGCACGATTCAGTCCTTGACCCTTTAGGTAAAAGAGTTGCTAAAGTGCCATTAACTCCTTTCTTTTATAATCAAGAGTTAATTGATGAAGTTAATGTTATTGCTCAATCTTATCATCGATTGATGGAACATGTTACAAAAGATTATTTGTCATTTGTAGACTTAATTGGTCATAATCCTCAAACTGATTCTTTCCTTAAAGAGTGTCCAGATTACCTCACAAATGTTGTTTTGGCTAGGTTGGACATTTTTCTAGCAAATAATGGATTAAAGATAGTGGAAGCGAATTGTGAATCTCCTGGCGGAAGTGAAGAAAGTTATCATTTAGAAACTATTTTTAAAAAATGTTTTTCAAACATTGTTGGAACAGGACAAGCAGAAAATAGATTGGATAATATTTTAGAAACTCTCCTTAACAGTTATCAAGAACAGGTGAAAGCTAAAGGTCATCATGATCCTAAAGAAAAGCCGAACATCGTTCTTATGGAATGGGCTGATGATATCACTAGAATTAAAGGCGAATTTGACGTCTTTATTAATTACGCTCGCCAAGCTGGTTTAAATTGTGAAATTGTGCCGCCACAAGCAATAAGTTTCAAAGATGGTTATGCTACTCTGAATGGAAAAAGTATTGATTTGATTTATCGAAGAATTGTGTCTGATAGTTTACTCACAAAAATGGAACAGGGGTTTGACTTTGCCAGAAGATTAAATGATAGTAAGACTGCAATCATTAATCCATTTAGTTCAAAAAAAGCAAGTTCTAAAAAAACGTTGGTAGTATTTTCAGATCCACAATATCAACATATGTTTCCTGAAAATTTAGTTGATGATTTGGAATTAGTAAGAAAGTATATCCCTGCAGCAAGAAGTCTTTCTTCTCCAGAAAATTCTGTTATTTTATTAAATGAATTGTTGGAAAATCAGAACGAATTAGTTATTAAAGCATCAAACTCTTATTCTAGTGTTGGGGTTTATATTGGTGCAGATATAACTAAAGACAAATGGAAGAAAATTGCTCAGAATGCTTTAGGAAAAGATTATATTGTCCAAGAAAAAATTGATCTTCCTGCTAAAGAGATAGAGATTTTTGATCCTCGGACAGAAAAATTTCATCGGAAAAAATTGATTTACAATGTTAATCCTTATATGTTTGATGGAAAATTTGCTGGGTTTTACGTTAGGGCTTCAGAAGATAATCTTACTTCTTTTAAAGTCGGCTTGATGGCAACAGTTTTACCTTGCTATAAATTATAATTTTTTTTATTTTTAAATATAACATTTACGTTAGAATAAACTTTCTTTAAGAAAACTATAAAAACAAACTCTAATTCTGAACTTAAAATGATAGAATCAATAGTTATGGGGATGAAAGAAAAATTATTAATAACTCCGTCTCATTATTTAGATAGAGAATTTATAGCTAAAATAAATTCTGCAATTGAAAAAGATAATGCTACTTGTTTTGGAGATGTTTTTTATCAAGGTGGGGTTGGTGATTACATTTCTAACTTAACTGCTCAAGGTCATAAAAAAATTCAGATTTATGGGGTTTGGGAAGATCATTGTGTTGCTGAAGTCACTTACCATGCTTTAAGTCAAGGACTTAGTGTTACTATTCCTAGAGATTTAATTAAAAGATGGCAAGAAAGACAAAACTTGGTTTCTAGACTTGAATCTTTTGAGAATACGCTTCAGAGAGGATTAAATTATCGAAATAATAGTTCCTCTCAAAATTATGAATTCTTGATTAATTAAGAAAACTATAAAAAGAATCCACGTATTTTCTTCTAATACGGACCTGTGGCCTAGCTGGATATCATGATTGACCAGAAAAGGCGATTCCCTCCTATTGAAATTTAGTAGTAAGGAATAGATCGGGGGTTCAAACACAGTTCTTTCGCCCACTAGAAACGTGAAACGTTTCTGGGGGTTCCAGAAAATCTTTGATTTTCTAAGAACCAACTGGGAGCGAGGTGCGGGATGCGCAACTAACGTTGCTTACCCCCACGCAAAAACCAGTGAAAGAACGGTTGAAAGTCCTCCCAGGTCCGCATCTTTTTAGATGAACAGACTCAAGATCCAATGACGAATCCTGGAGTAATTCCTTTATGGAATGATCTAAGTAGGCTGAGGATGAGTATCCTGTTTACCTGGAAGAAGTTTTAACCACTCTTTCTTTAAAAGGAATATAAATAATTGCACCAACTTCAATATGGCTTCTATCTTCCAAGTTAGGATTAACTCGATGTAATTCTGCTGCTGTTACTCCATTAATTTTAGCAAGTTCATTAAACGTATCTCCCTCTTGGATTTCGTACATCTTTATCGGTGTGTTTAATGCTGCTCTTTCATTACCATAAATCTGTTGGTGATGTCTTTCCGGAGTACAAGCTGTTAATGATAATCCCATGTAAGCAATTCCAATCCCAGATAGTATTTTTTCAATCATATTTACTTCAGATAAACTATTTTTTATAAAGATTACTTAGAAAAATTACAATTTACTTTCTAAAGTACCTGGAGGCAGACAAATTGTTCCTCCCGCAGTAATAGAATTTATATCTTTTAAATTAGAATTATATTTTTCAATGTCTTCCATTTCTAAATTATAGGTTACAATTAAACGATAAGTTGTATCTTCCATTCCAATATCATATTCATCAGCTTCTAATCCAGGAGTACAATAATTAGGTCCAATAAACTCAACTGGCGCTGGTGGAATTGGTGGTTGTGGTTCTTTAAAGTATTCTGGAATCTCTTGTGCTGCTAAAGTTACTGATGCCATAAACATTAGAGAATAGATAGCTCTTCGTGTTTTTTTGAATAAATCCCCCATATTTAAGTTCAGAGTTTTTAATTTATATAAAATTTTCTAGGAAAACTATTTATAGCAACTCCTTTTCTAAGTAACTATGGAAATACAAGAACTAAAAGATTTTTCGAAACGAATGCATAAGAAGTTAGAAAGCTATTATAAATTCGACGATCCTAGAAAGTTAAACATGCCAATCACTATAAAGATCATGGAAGAACTGGGAGAATTATGTGACGATGTACTTGCTCATTCAGGATTACAGAGAAAAGAAAAGTTAGAAAAAAAAGATATGGATAATTTGCAGGAAGAATTTGCTGATGTCATTTTAACTACTTGCAATTTAGCTGAAAATATGGGCGTTGATATTGAAGAAGCTTTGCAAAAGAAAATTAAGAAAGTTGATGAACGGTTTAAAGAATAATGAAACTAACTTTCTCCCAACTCCTCTAAGATTTCTTTCAGAACTGCCATTTCTTTATCAGCGTAACCAAGCTGGATTTTTACTTGAGTAAGAGAGCCGTGGTAATCATATATCCCAGTTAGCAATCCGGTACTTATTTCTTTAATATCTTTTACTCTTGGAAATTTTCCATCTAATTTTTCAATTATCAATTCTAACTCTTTTTGGACATTGTTAATATCTCTGTAATAACCAAATTTACTTTTTGGAAATACTTCATCAATAAACCCTTCTTTTCTAACTTTTTCATAGAAACCAGAATCTGCTTTTTGAACTTCCTTCCTACTCATTCCAGAATAATTATTATTCATGTAATCCTTAAAATCTTGTAATTCCCAGCCTTTGAAACTTCTTTTTTTATTTTTGGGTAACACCTCATCAATAAACCCTTCTTTTCTAATTTTATTATAGAAACCCCCATCTGCTTTATTAACTTCACTTCTACTCATTCCAGCATAATTGCTTTCATAGAAATCAACATAGTCTTTTAATTCCCAACCAGTAAAATCCCTTCGTTTACTTTCTGGTAATACTTCGTCAATAAACCCTTCTTTTCTAATTATATTATAGAACCCTCCATCTGCTTTTTCAACTTCACTTTTACTCATCCCAGAATAATTATCATTACAAAACTTTTGAAAATCTTCTACTGTCCAGCCTTTGAAACTTCTTCGCTTACTTTCTGGCAATACTTCATCAGCAAATCCTTCTCTTCTAATTTTCCCATAGAAACTTTTATCTGCTTCTTGAACTTCACTTCTACTCATCTCAGCATAATTATCATTCATGTAATCTTTATAATCCTGTAATTTCCAACCAGTAAAATCTTTTAGTTTTCTTTCTGGCAATACTTCATCAACAAATCCTTCTTTTCTAACTTTAGTATAGAAACCAGAATCTACTTTTTTAACTTCACTTCTACTCATTCCAGCATAATTACTTTCATAGAAATCAACATAGTCCTGTAATCTCCAACCTTTGAAACTTCTTCTCTTACGCATTTCCCAATTCCTCTAAGATTTCTTTAAGAACTTCCATCTCTTTCTCTGCGTAACCTAGTTTAATTCTTACTTGAGTGAGACTGCCGTGGTATTTATTTATACTAACATTTAATGTACTATTTCTTTTATCGATTTCACTCCATGTTGGGAATCTTCCAAGTTCTTCAATTATTGGTTCTAGTCCTTTCTGAACATTCTCAGTGTCTTTCCAGTAATCATTTGGTTTTTTTTTACTCCCTGGTAATACTTCATCAGTAAATCCTTTTTTTCTAACTTTTCTATAAAAACCAGGATCTGCTTTTCCAATTTCACTTCTACTCATTCCAGCATAATTATCATTCATGTGATCTTTATAATCTTGTAATTCCCAACCAGTAAAATTCCTTTTTTTACTTTCTGGTAATACTTCATCAATAAATCCTTCTCTTCTAATTTTTCCATAGAAAATTCTATCTATATCTGCAATTTCGGTTCTACTCATCCCAGCATAATTATCATTCATGTAATCTTTATAATCCTGTAATCCCCAACCAGTAAAATCCCTTAGTTTACTTTTTGGCAATACTTCATCAGTAAATCCTTCTCTTCCAATTTTCTTATAGAGACCAGAGTTTGCTTTTTCAATTTCGGTTCTACTCATTCCAGCATAATTATTATTTACGTAATCTTTATAATCCTGTAATCTCCAATCAGTATAATTCATTTTTTTACTTTCTGGTAATACTTCATCAATAAATCCTTCTCTTCTAATTTTTCCATAGAAAATTCTATCTATATATCTTATTTCACTTCTACTCATTCCAGCATAATTATCATTCGTGTGATCCTTATAATCTTGTAATTCCCAACCAGTAAAATCCCTTAGTTTACTTTTTGGCAATACTTCATCAGTAAACCCTTTATTTCTAACTATTTGATAGAAACCAGGATCTGCTCTTTGAACTTCACTTCTACTCATCCCAGCATAATTATCATTACAATACTTTTGGAAATCTTGTAATTCCCAGCCTTTGAAACTTCTTCTCTTACTCATCTCCCAGCTCCTCTAGAATTTCTTTAAGAACAGCCATTTCTTTATCTGCGTAACCAAGCTGGATTTTTACTTGAGTAAGGGAACCGTGGTATTTATATATCACAGTACATAGTGAATTATTTATTTCTTTAATCTCTCCTGCTTTTGGGAATCTCCCTAATTCTTCAATAATTGTGTCTAATTCTAATTGGACATTATCAATTTTTCCCCAATGACTTTTTGGTTTTCTTTTACTTTTTGGAAAGACTTTATTCAGTATTTGTCTCCTTATCATTGCTTTATAGAAATTTTTATCCACTTTTTGAACTTCACTTCTACTCCTATTAGAATGGTTTTGTTGGTAATATTCTTGGAAGTCTTCAACTTGCCAACTTACAAATTTATGTTGTTGGTTTGGTGGAAATACTTTATCTTGTAATCTTCTGGTTTCAATTGCCCTATAAAAACTTCTATTTGTTTTTGCAACTTCGGTTCTACTCATTCCCAAATGATTTTCTTGATAAAATTTTTGAAAGTCTTCAATTTGCCAACTTGTGAATTTATGTCCCTTATTTGGTGGAAATACTTCATTTAATAATCTTTTTTTTTTAATTGTACTATAAAAACTAGAATCCACTTCTGCAACTTCACTTCTACTCATTCCAGAATAATTATCATTGTAAAACTTCTGAAAATCTTCTACAGTCAAGTCTTTCCAACTTCTTCTTTTACTCATCTCTCAATTCCTCTAGAATTTCTTTAAGAACTTCCATTTCTTTATCTGCGTAACCTAATTGGATTTTTACTTTAATTAAGCCACCTTGGTAATTGCTTATTCCACTAAATAGTCTTTTATTTCTTTTTCTAATTTCACTACGTGTTGGAAATCTTCCCAATTCTTCAATAATTGGTTCTAATCCATTTTGAACATTGTTAATGTCTTCATAGTTTGTTTTTTCATAACCTAATTTAACTCTTACTTTAGTGAGATTACCATGATGTCTTTTTATTGCATTCATTAATCCACTATTTCTTTTATTAATTTCATCTGTTGTTGGGAATCTTCCTAATTCTTCAATAATTGGTTCTAATCCACTTTGAACATTACTAATATTTTTCCAGTAACCATTAGGTTTCTTTATACTTTCTGGTAATACTTCATTAATAAACCCTTCTTTTCCAATTTTACCATAGAAACCAGGATCTATGTCTGCAATTTCATTTCTACTCATTCCAGCATAATTATTCTCATATAAATCTTTAAAATCCTGTAACTCCCAGCCTTTAAAACTTCTTTGTTTACTTTTTAGTAACACTTCATCAGTAAATCCTTCTTTTAGAACTTTTTTATAAAAACCAGGATCTATGTCTGCAACTTCACTTCTACTCATCCCAGCATAATTATCATTACAATACTTTTGGAAATCTTGTAATTCCCAGCCTTTGAAACTTCTTCTCTTACGCATCTCCCAACTCCTCTAAGACCTCTTTAAGAACTTCCATTTCTTTATCTGCGTAACCTAGCTGAATTTTTACTTGAGTAAGATTGCCATGATATTTTTGTATTCCAGCATATAACCCAGAATCTCTTTTTCTAATTTCTGTTGCTTTTGGAAATCTTCCTAATTCTTCAATAATTGGTTCTAGTCCTTTCTGAACATTCTCAGTATTTTTCCAGTAACCACTAGGTTTTTGAGGATCAACTTCCCCATATAATTTTCTCACTTCTCTTATTCCACCATGATATTCTTCTATTCCATAACATAACCCAGAATCTCTTTTTCGTATTTCTGTTGTTGTTGGAAATCTTCCTAATTCTTCAATGATTGGTTCTAGTTCTTTTTGAACATTGTTAATGTCTTTCCAATGACCATCTGGTTTATTATGATTAATTTCACCATATAATTTTCTCACTTCTCTTATTCCACCATGACATATTTGGATTCCAGCACATAATCCAGAATTTCTTGTTTCTATTTCTGTTGTTGTTGGGAATCTCCCTAATTCTTCAATGATTGGTTCTAATCCTTTTTGAACATTGTTAATATCTTTCCAATGATCCTTTGGTTTTGTGGGGTCAACTTCCCCATAAAATTTTCTTACTTCTCTTATTCCCCCATGATATCTATGTATTCCACGATATAACCTAGAATCTCTTGTTTCTATTTCTGTTGTTGTTGGAAATCTTCCTAATTCTTCAATTATTGGTTCTAGTTCTTTTTGAACATTCTCAATATCTTTCCAGTAACCGTCTGGTTTTCTAAGTTCCTTTTCACCATATAATTCTCTTATTTTTCTTATTCCACCATGATATTTATGTATTCCACCATATAATCCGGGATTTCTTGTTTCTATTTCTGTTGTTGTTATTGGGAATCTTCCTAATTCTTCAATAATTATATTTAATCCTCTTTGAACATTGTTAATATCTTTCCAGTGATCATTTGGTTTTCTTTTTTTCTCTGGTAATATTTTGTCTTGTAATCCTCTTTTATAGATGATCATAAAAAAACCATAGTCTGCTTTTTGAATTTCATCTCTACTCATCCCAGCATAATTATCATTACAATACTTTTGGAAATCTTGTAATTCCCAGCCTTTGAAACTTCTTCTCTTACTCATCTCCCAGCTCCTCTAGAATTTCTTTAAGAACTTCCATTTCTTTATCAGCGTAACCTAGCTGGATTTTTACTGTGGTAAGGGAACCATGATAATCATATATCCCCGTTAGCAACCCTGTACTTATTTTCTTAATATCTTTTACTCTTGGAAATTTTCCATCTAACTGTTTAATAATTATTTCCAATTCAATTTGAATATTATCAATATCTTGATAATAACCATTCGGTTTCCTTGTTGGTGGGATTAATTTATCTGCTATCTCTCTCTTAAGAATTATATTATAGAAGCCTTTGCATTCTCTTTGAACTTCACTTCTACTCATCCCAGAATAGTTTTCTTGACAATGCTCTTCAAGTTTTTCATCTGACATACCTTCCCAGTCTATTAATTTTCTTTCTATTAATTCATCTAATAACCCTCTATTTCCTATTACTTGATAAAAACTACCATCTATTTTTTGAACTTCACTTCTATTCATTCCAGAATAATTATCATGATAATGTTGTTTAAGTTCTTCATCAGATTTGCTTTGCCAATCTCTATGTTTACTTTCAGTTAATCCTTCATCAAATAATTTTTTTTCTATCACAATCATATAAAAACTACTGTCGGCTTTTGCAACTTCACTTCTACTCATTCCAGCATAATTTTCATGATAATATTCTTTTAGTTCATCATTTGACATACTCTTCCACTCTCTTCGAGGTTTGATTTTACTTTCTATTAATTCATTTAACAATCCTCTATTTCCTATTACCTGATAAAAGCTACCATCTATTTTTTGAACTTCATTTCTACTCATTCCAGCATAATTATCATTACAATATTCTTTTAGTTTATCATTTGACATGTTCTTCCAATCTCTTTTAGATTTCTTTTCACTCATCTTTTTCGGCTCCTAGACAAATTATTTTCTTTTAAAATATTTTCAGGAATTGCCATTACTCCATGTTCTTCGACCAAAGCCCTAATTACATCCTGTTGATCTATTGTACCTTTAACGTACCATACTTTCTTTCCTTTCATAGGTTTACTGTAAACATAAAAATTGCCCCCTTTACTCATAGTTTTTTCTACTTTAACAGGTTCTTTAGAAACTTCTTCTTCTTCAATATGATCGGGATTCATCAATCTAAAATACTTATCTTCAACTGCATGAACTTCATCAACTTTCTGGAAAAGTGAAAAATTAGTATTGTTCAATTTAGACTGATATGCTCCTGCATAATGTTGACCAAATTGTTTTTTTAGGAATTTAAATAATTCATTTGAGATGTTGTGTCGAACAGATTTTACAATCGGTTCAAATCCAGATCTTTTCATCCCTTCAAAAAAGTTTTCATCAAACCGTAAACTACGAACGCCTAATTGAAAATGACCTCCAAGTTCTAAAATTCTGTTGCTTTCTAAAACGTAATCTCTTATTCTGTTTTTGTTAGGCAATAAAGAGATAGATGAGTTATCAATAAAATCAAATTTACCAAACTCTTCAAAGAAAGTTTGATCAAAAATTCCTGGTTGGCCACACATGTCTGCTAAATACTTGTGGGGGTTTAAACTCAAGTCATACATTGGTTGAGAAAAATCTCGGTCAACAATTAGGGGCATTTCAAAACCATTATTTCCAACTAATTCATCTAATTCTTGGAAAGCGGAATATAAAACTCCATGACCTGCAGCGTCAGCTAATAATAATTTAGGAAATTCAATTTGTTCATTTAAACTTCTTCTAATTATATCAGTTACTTTTGCTCGAGCTAATAAGTAAGGACCTAAATTTTTGAAATGGTCAAAATATTTTTGCACGAATTCTTGATCATGCCAACAATTTGGGTCGCTAGCTATTTTTTTCCTTATTTCTTGAGCAACAGTTTCTTCGTAAATGTCTTGTTGAATTATAGGTTGTGAAGTGCCTTTCTTCTTTCTGACCAATTTAGTTTGGAACGAATTAATGTCATCAATCAAATGATCTGATAAATCAATGGACAATCCTCCCTTTCTTTTTAAATATAAATCTTTAATTCGGTCTGTATTATTACCCCAAATAATGTCCTTCTCTTTATCAAGCAAATCAATTCCATCTAAAGCAATCTGGATATTTGTTTGTTTGTTTTCAACTAATTTTTTTATATCATGATCAATTGAATCTTTTCCATATAAAAAATATATTTTTGTTTCACTTTTTTGTCCTCTTCGAACTATCCTTGCAATTGCTTGTTCTGTAGTTGCTGGACTATAATCCTGATCTAAGAAGATAGCAGTGGTGGCAGCGGAGAAATTCATTGAGACTCCTCCAGACTTTGTGGTACAAATAATGCCATCTAATCCATTATTCAATTGATCAACGGCTTGTTCACGTTCATAACAACTTGTATCGCCATCAATCGTAGTGAACTTAACTTGACGTTTAAACTTTTGTTGTAAATTGGTTTCTAATTCTTCTTTAATATCTTTAATATCTAATTTTTTAAATTCTTCAGATAATCCTAACCGTGCATATTCTTCTTTTAGATTCTTTGCATTTCTTGTTACTCCATTCTTATACATGCTAGAGAAAATAACTACTTTTTCGTTATTAGCAAGAGGCCCATCACTAGCAGATAAAAGTTCTTCCAATCTATTATATTTTGCTGAATCTTCTCTAGTAACTTTTCCTATTAAATCCATCTCTTGAAGAATTTCTGGAGAAACTAAACGCGGATCTAAAAGGGCATACCTGACTTGACTAATCCAATCAGGTTTACCTTGTTTAAAAATATGTTTAATAATCTTTTCCTGTACTGGCGTTAATTCAATATCATCTTCAATTATTTTGTGTCCAGGCAAATCACTTACTTCTTCACTAGTTCTTCTGATTGTGTTCTGTCTAACAAATGTATATAATGCTCGTGGATCGCCTTCATAGATTTCTTTAAATCTATCTTTAATGTCATCAAATTTTAATTGTTTTATTTGTTTACCATCAATGACAGTTTTTTCAATAAAATAATCTGGTTTGAGCATGAAGAAAATGTTGGCATAATCATTCAAGTTATCAGGCATTGGAGTTCCAGATAATAAACTTAAATGTTCGCATTTTGAATCTGTAGCTAATATACGGACTGCAAGACTTTCTGTTATTTTTCCATTTTTAGTACTCGTCTGATGGTTCTTAGCTTCTTGAACTTCGTCAATAATTAAATGGTCATAACCTAATTCCATTAAGACTTCATAAACTTTCTTTTTTTCTCCATCAAGACAAAAGTCAGTTAATAATTGTTCATAATTAACAAACATGAAATCTGATTCTTTAAGTTCTTCCAAAAATTCATTATCTTTCTTACCATTTATCCAAGCAACTTTTTGCTTTTGAGAAAAATATCTTTTCTTTAATTCTCCTTCTAATCCATCATTCCAAGCTTTAGAACTAGCTTTAGGGCCGATGACTAAAGTTCTACCGTGAACTGTCTTTCCTTCTTTCTCTCTTTTATCAATAATTAAAGGCTTAAGAAGAGCAGCAATTGCAGTTTTTCCAGTACCACAATCATCAAAAATACCAAACCGTTTTTCTTCTAAGTTGTGATAAATAGCAACCAACTGGTGAAATGATGGTAAAACATTTTTTTCTCCAGTAGCTGGATTTTCAAAATCTGGATTAATATATTCTTCATTTAATAATTTCTCTTGAAAATCAATGTAACCTCTAAAAATTTCTAATTGATCCTCGTATAAATAATGAATGTTACTATTTGTTTGTTTGTTTACAAAATTTTCTAAATTACTGATTGCTTCATGCGGTTCATCATTTTTGAAAAGTTTAAAACTATCCCGCTTTGCTTTTTCTTTAAGGACAGAATATAATCTTACCTTATCTTCGTGTTCTTCTTTTTGTTGAGATGATAATTTGTCTGGTGTTTCTTTTAAATCTGAGAAATGGTCATCTGGCAATAATTTTAGAATGTCTAGATAAAGTTTATTTGGTTCTAAATCCTCAGTAGGTTTCTCGCTCTCCTTTCTTTCTCTTCGATATTTAGGCTTTTTCTTTTCTTCTTCTTCATCATCATCTCCATTTCTATTCCTAAGAATACCGCTTGTTACCCGATAAAGATTTTCGTAGGTACCAACTTCAGCTTTTACTTGATTTCTTACTTCCGGAATGTTAAGAATAAATGTGGCATATAAATCTGCATGTTCAGGATTATTTAAATCTTCAGCTAAAGCAAAATAATCTTTGTTTCCTTTTTTACTTGCAGCTTCTAGAATTTTATCTAAGCTTTCACTAGCTTTTTTAATATCTTTTTCATTAGCCCAATCTCCATGTTCTATTGCTAAACTAACATAATTAGAAAGGTTTTTGTCTTCACCATACCTTAACTCATAAACCTTTGCAGCGCCCTTAGCAAGATTATTTTTATTTTGGTGTCTAAAATAACCAAGCAGATTATCGTAGGTTTCTCTATCTATTCTACCTGAATTTAGACGATCTGCTAATGCTTTCTCTATTGTGGATTTCATATTTTTGATAAGTCAATTTTAAACACCTCGAAACCGACTTACTTAATATAAAAAAAACCTACACTTTTAGGTGGAACTTGTTCATTTTTAATTACCCCACTATTCATTATATTTTTATCATAATCTATTTATAAATGTTTCGCTTATTTACTATTATTATGTAGTGAATAACTAATTGTTCTTAGTTGAGACAAAAACTATTTATAGCAACACTATTATCAACTAATTAATGAAACTCAGCAAATTCCTCACATTGGACAATACAGAAACGTTTCTAAACGCAGAAGTACAACAAACGTACCATTCGCAAACTGGAGCCGTTGAAGAAGCGTTGAAGAAATATTCTATCCCTTGTAAAATTAAAGAACTTGCTAAAACGGGAACAGTAAGAATCTTGGATATGTTTTTCGGCATTGGCTATAATTCTGCAATGGCGATTGATGTTGCTTTAGAAGAAAATCCTGATTGTAAAATTGAAATTGTTGCTGTAGAAAATGATCCAGAGATAATTAACAAAATTAAAGAAGTTAAACCGCCAATAAAATCTTATACTTTGTACAGAGAATTGGTTGAAAGTAATGAGATTAAAGAAAATAAGAAATATGTTTATGAGAATAATAATATCAAAATCACTTTATTTGTTGAGGATGCTAAGAAAGCTGCAAAAAACTTACCTGAAAAGTATTTCGATGCTGTTTTTTATGATCCTTTTTCTCCAAAAGCTCAACCGGAAATGTGGGAAATAGAATTATTTAAAGAAATGTTTAGAGTAATGAAAGATTCAGCTATCATCGCTACTTATTCCTGCGCAAGAATCATCAGAGAGAACATGGCCGCAGCAAATCTGGTTTATGATGATGGTCCGATTGTTGGGAGAAGAGGCCCGGGAACAATTGCCACTAAATGGGTTTAATCATAAACCGCATCAATCATCTTTTTTAGAACACTTTCATCTCTTGGAGAATAACATAAAAACCTCATTTTTTTTCCAAGAGCACCTTCATTATATAAATCCATTCTTCCTTCTAAAGTAACAGAATTTTTTGTATGCGGAACTATAGCCATTTTATCTGTTTCTTTTTTGATCAATAAATATGGTGCTTGTAATGTCAAAGGGTTCATGTTTTCTAGTTTTCCGACATAAAGTTCTGATTCGTTTAAAACCATTACTACTTTACCGACTAAAGTTACAATTTCGTCAATTGAAGAATCACTGGTCATAAATAGTAGAAATACGTTGAATTATTTAAATACTTAGAAGTTTGAGAATATATTCAAAATAACTTATTTACAAAGAACAAATTATTTGTTGTTACTTTTCAGGAAAAATTTATAAAAGAATGTTCTTCATTGTAATTTATGACAAACATAATGGCTTACTTTACTAATGGTACACCTTTTGATAAGTTACCTTTATTTCCAAATGAAACTAAATCAAATCAAAGTATTGGTGTTGTAATGGCGGATGGTTTAGGTTCTGATGGTAGAGAGTCTACTTCTGGTTATCAAAAAATATTTCCAATTGGAAATAATTTTTTATTAGGTACTGGTCCCGGTGATAAAATATTTATGGTTGCAGAAGAATTAAGTTCAGATAAAGATTTAAAACCAAAAGAACTTGCTGATAAAATTTTAGATCTTTCAAAAGAACTTTTTGTTAATCCATATGAAGTTTTAAACTTTATTGTTGTTGGAAAGAATGAATCTCAGATTGAAGGTTATCGTCTTATTATGGATAGGTACAATAAACCAATAAAATTTAATACTTTCATGCCGGATGGCTCTGGATCTTTCTTTGTCAGTAAAGCAATGGAACGTGATGAACAAAGAGGTTTACTTTATAGAGATATGAGATATATGAATATTGCAGATTTCACATCAACCCTATTTGATTTTGGTCATGTTGCAAAAAAAAGTGCTGGTGTTAATGATGAATTTCAATATGGGTTTATTTTACCAGAAGGAAATGCTTCATTATTTGATCCCAGAGTTAATTTACGGGCGCCTAGTAAAGAATATGTTGATTCTTCTGAACACTTAAATTTTGAAAAAAAAATATGGAATAACAAAAAGTTTAGTTCTTTATCTGAAGCACTTGGTAAAAGTTATAATTTAAATTATGAGTTTAATATGATCTCATTAGCAATGCAAAGTGGAAATTATGATCTTAAGAAATTACAAAAACGTCAAGAATTAGTATTGACAGAGTTTCAAGAAACAAGAGACCACCTTAAAAAAATAATTACTGGTTACGTTGTTAAACATAATTCAAAAGTTTAAACTTTTTATTTATTTTTGTTTCTTCCACGTCTCTTTACTCCCTGAAACCTTTCTAAAACAAATCTTGCATCAGGATAAACTTCTTTATATCCAGCAATAACATTGTCAAAGATCCCTGGGTAATGTTGATAGTGTTTGCTTTCTAAAGCTCGATCCAAAAGAAACAAATCTACTGCTTTATCTTCAACTTTGTCGGAGAATGAACTTAACCCAAAGTCGATGAATTTAATCTCTTTACTCATAATCATGTTAGAAGTTGTTAAATCTCCATGGATAATGTCGTGCGCATGTAACTTCCCAATCTTTTGCCCAACCTCTTCAGCGAATTGTTGATATTCATCTCCTCGCATTAGAACATCTCTTAACTTTTCTCCCGGAACAAAATCCATAGTTATTTGCATTCTTTTATCACAGAAATCTAATAAAGCTGGAGCAGGAAATTGCATCTCTTCTAATTTACGAAGAACTTTAGCTTCTCTTCTTGTTCTGAACTGACGCAGAGATTCATCTATTTGCGGTAAACGATATTTCTTACTAAAACGTTCTTTGATAACT
>JABJOX010000021.1 GCA_018664115.1 Candidatus Woesearchaeota archaeon | reverse complement strand
TCTAGGAAGTAATCTTTATCTTTAGTGTAAAGTACAATGTTTGCTGCTTCATATGCAGCGTCAGAGATTTTACCTGCTGGTAAAACCTTGATTATTTCTTTTAATATATCTGCCATTTTGTTTATGTTTTCTCCTTAAAATTATTTTTGGCAGGTCCAGAAATATAAAATATTTCTCGTATCTGCCATTTTGTTTATGTTTTCTCCTTAAGATTATTTTAATTTTTTTATAATACCTCTAAAATGTTTCTTAAAATTTGTTTTTTGTTTAATATGAAAATAAATAAAATATAAAAATTAAAGAATTATAAATTATAATCTAATTCTTTGTTCATCACCCGCTTGATTTCATTATTCTTAACAACGATAACATCAATTCCGTTACCTGAACAAGAATCACGTTTTAAAGCCGTATTGATTGCTTTAACTGCCATCTTAACTGCTTCATCGGTAGTCATGTCTGCTCGATATTGTGTTTCTAATACACCTAAAGCAAAAACGCTTCCTGATCCAGATGAGACAAAATCTCTGATTGGAGTTACGCTTCCATCAGGGAAAAGATCGTATAAGTGTGTTCCTTCTTTATCTCTACCACCTAGCAAGAAATGGGCAATTCCCGGAATCATGCTTGGTCTTCTAATGTTTGAATATAATAAACCACCTAAAAGATTTGCTGCTTCTTTTGCAGTTGCTTTTTTGTTAGTTTTAACTTCTTTCAATTTAAGTTCTGCTCTGATAAGTTTGATTAATAGTTGAGCGTCAGACACTCCACCTGCGATAGTTACCGCAAAATCATCATTTATCACATGAACTTTTTCAGCTCTTTTGTCAACGATCATTGTTCCTGCAGTAGCTCTTTTATCTGCTGCTAAAACGATTCCATCTTCACAAGCTATTCCTACTGTTGTAGTACCAGTTTTTAATTGTTCTTCCATATTAGACACCTTCTATTAGAATGCATTATCACATCTATCATTTATTTA
The DNA here is from genome assembly GCA_018664115.1 of Candidatus Woesearchaeota archaeon. Taxonomy (GTDB): domain Archaea; phylum Nanobdellota; class Nanobdellia; order Woesearchaeales; family GW2011-AR9; genus JABJOX01. The sequence continues at coordinate 17,658 of JABJOX010000021.1, read as the reverse complement.
AGTTGAAAATAGTAAGGGTATATATAAAGATTACGGAAAAGATCAGAGAAAAATTAATTTTTAATTAACTGGACCATTAATTTCGGGAGCAAGTCCAGAATCATATTCTTCTTGTTTTCTTAACACATAATATGTAAATATGGCTGCACTAACTGCAGACCTATGGTGTTCTTCTGGAATGGTACTAATATAAGATTCTAATAAGGCAATTAAAGAATAATTGTTTTCAACCATTTCTTCTCTAGTAGCATATAATTCTTTAGTAGCAAGAGGTTCTTTTGTTAATAGATCTACAATCTCTTCGGTTACAATTGGTATTCTTGTTTTTTTAGTTTCCATTATTATTTATACCTATTTTTGTGATCTTACTACATCTCTTATCAAAGTTTCATGCTTACGTTCTTCTGCATCAGGTTCCATACTTTTATACTTCTGATATAAATCCATTACATCCCATTCTTCTGCTCCAGTTTTGTAAATTGGTTGATTAGTCATATAATCAGTTCCAACTTTGTCAGAAACAATCTTTTTCCCTTCTATTCTTCCATATAATTCTTCTTCTCTAAAACTTAAAGATTTGTTTCTAGCTTCCATTACTTCTAAAGCATCTTGAACTTTTATGTGTGTATACATTCTTTTTACCATTTTTTATTTACCTTGATCACAATAACCAATGTTCTGTATTTGTTTTAAGTTTTCTAAACCTCTCATTTCTCTTAAAGGATTTGAATGAGGGATCCCATGCATTTTTATACTATAAACGGGTTGATTAGTTATGAAATCAGTTCCAATTTTCTTAACAACAGTTCTGCTTTCATAATTTCCGAAAAAAGAGTTTTCTTCTTTTTCTTCTACTAAATTACCTAAAGAAGGATTCATTACTTCCATTAATCCTAAAGCTCTATCTAATCTTTCTTCTTCAGTTTCTCTTATTAATCCATTTGAAGTTAATTCATTTGGATCATAATTAATTGTTAATCCTTTTATTGTTTGTTCTTGTGTCATTTTTTATTTACCTCATTATCTAGCAGTTTGATAATCTTCTTTAACCAAATTTCCTTTAGAATCATATTCTGTATGTTCCATTTTCCATCTGCCACCGAAAGGTTCGAAAACTCCATCATTGTAACATCTTACTTCAGTTTTAGAACCATCAGAATGAGTTTCTCCGAATAATTGTTCTTCAAACATACCATCGCCATCGTAATCCATTCTTACAAATCTTTTTGAACCATCTTCAATTCTAACGTAAGTGTTTTTTATTCCTCGATTATCAACGTTTACTACACCTTTTGTTAAAATTCCATTTTCAATTGGATTCTTACCACAGAATTGGTTAACATCATAAGTTGTTGCACAACCGCTTAAAGCAGTTAAAGCTGTAACTCCAACTAGTAATCTTTTTCCATTATTAACAATATCATTTATTTTCATTTTATTCATCCTCGTCAATTCGATTATTTCTAAAATATGAACCATCAACACGATTATTAAATCCTTGATCCAATAATTCTTGTGAATCGGGTTCAGCAGCTATAAATCCAAATCCTGCTTGTTCATAAGTTGTACTTGAAGTAACTGCGCCATTATAGGGACTTGTCCAAAACTCCAAATCTTCAATAACTTCATTAGCTAAATCTTTTTCACGCTTTTCAATAATAGCGATTCTTTTCATTTCTTCCAATTGATCAATAGTTACCATTTTAATATATATACCTCATAATTAGTGTCATAAAAAATGATGAGTCTCATTTTTTAGGATCCAAATAAAGTATTACTTCTTTATTTTGGATGATATACTCTAGAAATAAATCTGATTTATAAATCTTTCGCTTATTTTGTCACTTTTAAGTAACAAAATATAAAAAAGAGCCCCGAGCGAGACTTTCAATCCGTGGGATTTTAATTCCCTACCGGAAGTTGAACTCGCGATCTCCTGATATCTTGATATGCTTTTTGGTAAATTGTAAACACATCCGATAGAGATTTACAAGTCAGGTGCTATAGCCACTAAGCCACCGGGGCAATATCTACTCTTTTATTTACTCTATTTATTAAGTTTTTGGCTGGAAACATTTAAATATTTAATCTCGCCCCAAATTTATAATGGCTCAATCTATAGATTTCTTATTTTTGGACGATCAAGAATGTATCTTGGAATTACTAGAAGCAAAAGCAGATTTATTAGAATTATCTTACAAATCTTTTGCTAAAGGAAAAGACGCATTACTTTACTTATCTTCAACAGAAAATTTTCCTAAAGGAGGATTTTCAGACATGAGGCTTCCCGATGTTTCTGGTTATTTAGAAGAAGGGAGTACAGAATCTTTAGCTCCTGAACAAATGGGTGTTTTATTTCGTAAAAATAGCTTTAAGAATAATTTCAGATATATCACTGGCCATATTTCTGAAAGAGACCGTCAAGTTGCTGATAGAACTGGTTGTAAAATTTTGTGGAAAGGTAGTGCTTTGTTCTTAACAAAAGTTGAATCTATCATGAGTTCTGTTTACGTTCAAAAGTTGATTGAAAACAATTTATCACTTGTAGCTAATCGAGATGAACCAACTCATTTTCCTCTTAAAACTTTAAACTATTTTAATCGCCATTTAACTCCTGAACGTTTAGAAGAAGTTTGTGATAATCTTGTTGAAATTGCTTTTTTAGAAGGGGTTCAGAAAGTTGAAGAAGACAAATATTACTGTTTAAGAGACCATTCTAAATAATTAATAATCACTTTTGAGACAATAAATAGAATATATATAAAAAAATGGGCCTACAGGGATTCGAATTGCAGAACCACGAGAAACAACTCATGATTTCCCTGATCAACCGGTCCGAAGCCGGCCGCACTATCCAGGTTATGCTATAGGCCCAATAAATCTTCAAAAGAGAATACTATTTTTAAAGTTAATGCTTATTTTCAAATTCTTCAAGTAATTTCCCGGAATCCATACCCATCGAATATTCTAAATTATCAATATTTTTACTTGCTACAAAAGAAATAAATTTTTCCTGTTTCTCAGAATCCCATTCGGCGAACTTTCTTGCTGTACCACATAAATGCTTAATATCACAATGATTCTCTCTTAAATCTTTATCATGTAATGTTGGATGTAACGGACAAAAGATATTACCATCTTTCTCAATCAAATTCCGACAAACTCCGTGCCTTAAATCGCTTGGATGTGCTCTGTCTCGAAACGAAAGAAATTGTGCTTTCACTCGCGGACTTTTATTTTCAAATTCAATAGTGTTCAATCTAATCGCTTCTTTGATTTTCTCCCTAGAGATGAAATCGTGTCCACAGCAGCCCATGCATCCACCGTTGATTTGGCAGAGCGGAGTTAAGTTTTCTGTCATAGTTGTACTTTTACTGGATTTTTTTTTAAAGTTTTTGTTTTTCTCAACAAAACACCATTTAATCTCAAAACTGCAAATCGATAAAAAATCTTCTCGGCATGTTTATCATTATATTGCACTATCCACATTAATGTAAGTCAGAAGTGTAAACAAAAAATGAGGGTACTTCCTTACTGAATCTCGCTAAAGGGGAAGTTCTATTGGAAATTGGGGTGGAAGAAATTAAATCAAAAAGGGGAAAAAGTTTCATTAGAAAATATTGCAACTCTCCAAGATAGAAAGTATGAGCGGTTAGCAGTCTATTCAGATCTCGCCGCTGCCGGAGGATTTACAGTTGCTTTAGCTGCTTGTGAAACTTTTCCTTACAACATTTTTTTGGGATTAGGTTTAGCTGTTTCCGGAATGAGTGCGATAATGGGTGACAGATATTCTAACCAAGATTCCGTGGAAGTTATCAAAAAGTTTCAACCAGTAGCCGGAACCTTAGCAGTTTGTCTCTCTGCTGGATACTATTTTCTCGGCGATAATCAAATGGGCACCATCATGGCCGGTTTAGCTACTGCTTGTTATTCTTCCACCCTCGCTAACATTTTACGTTCAAAAAAAGAAAGTGATGATCCTCAGTACCGTGGACTGGTAGGGATCCTGAATAAGAATGAAACTGATTAAAATTGAAGTTTGGATGTTGGTCCACCATATAACTCGCTAAAGGTGATTTGAATGAAAAAACTAGTTAACATTATTGCAGCAGCAACACTCCTTTCCGCTACAGGAAGTGCTTGTGTACCTATGCAATTCGTCTCTGTGGATAATTATAACACCAAACAATATTCTGAAGAAAATATAACTTTGGAAAATCTTATTTCTTCAACGTACTGTTTGCTTTCAGAGAGAGAATATAGTGATAACGCTGGTAATACATTTAATGCTGGCGGGTATGGTTCCAGTTTTGCTTTTCGTCAAGTTGACGGTTACTCTTATTTGATTACTAACCAACATGTTGTGGGGGAGTTTGAACAAAACGTTAACGGAAATATTTACAACCGAGATCAAGTTAACATAAAGATTATTGATTCTAAGTTTGACAATAATAAAGATGATGATATCCCTTTAGAAATTGTTTTTGAATCAAAAGAGTTAGACTTGGCTATTCTTAGAACAGAAGAAAAACTTAATTTTCTTCCAGAAAAAAACCTTCAACTAAGTTCCAATTTAAAGTATGGTGAAGAAGTATACCTAGTGGGATTTCCTTTAGGAATGTTTCCTTCTGTAACCGAGGGAATCGTGGCCAATCCCGGCCTTTATCCTTTCCATTATGAATTTGAAGATAAATTAAATGGTATTACTGTGCCAAACTCTTCCAGAAAAGTCTTGGACCTTTCAGCTAATCCTGGAAATTCTGGCGGACCTTTATTTGTAAAAAAAGATGGCCAATTATATTGGGCTGGAATAATTAGTGCTTATCTTATTCACAATGCTGGTGGACCTTTCTATCGTGAGAATTCCGGACTAGCCATTGCGATGGGCTCTAAAACTATCAAATCTATTGCTGATTATGTAATTATGAATGTCGATGACTACATTGGAGAATGTAAAATGTAGATATTGGTCCTGTCGTCTAATCCCACCCTGGGAAAGCTAAAGGTTACGACAGGACTCTTCAACTTCATCACCGAACTCTTCAATCTCGCTAAAGGAAAATGACTCTTGACAAAAAAATCAAACAACAGTTAACTGATTTTCCTAGATCATACAAAATCAATTGTAACGGGTGCGAGGGAGAAATTGAGTACGTGCAGCAACTAAGAAACGAATCAGAGAAATATAATTTTCGTTATGAGTATGCTTGCACTGATTGTGGTTTGATAACTGATTATCGAGAAATGAAAAACGAACTGCAATCAAAATGGCCGTATAACATTATTTGGGGGAAATAAAATGGGAGAATTATCAGATAAAATTAAAGAATGGGAATCAATGAAAAAAGCTGCTGCAAAAAACGAGTTAAAACCAACATTGAATTATCAAAAGTTTGATGTTGATAAACTAAGTATTATGCTTCTTGGTGACGAACATATCGGTTCAAGATATTATGACCAAGATATGCATAAAGAAGTTTTGGAACATTGTTATGAAAATAACATCCCCATAATCTTAATGGGCGACCAGTTAGAAACTGCCACTAGAGATTCTGTTGGTTCCGGAGTTTATGAACAGGAAGAAATACTTGAACAACAGTTGGACCACTTCATACATCTTTACAAACCGTTAGCAGAAAAAGATCTTATCCTCGGATTGCATCCAGGAAATCACGAGAATCGTGTTTATGATAAAGCGGGACTAAACCTTTCTAAAATCATGGCTAAACAGTTGGACGTTCCTTACTTTGGTTGGGGAAAAATGCATTATTTCTTAGTGGGAAAACAAGGGTATACTCTGTACACTACCCATGGGGCATCTGGTGCAAGAATGCCACACACTAAAATTAAAGGGGTAATTGATCTTGCTAATTTAGCCGATGCAGAAATTTATGCGATGGGTCATTTGCATCAACTGAGTCATCATGTAAAGAACTTTTACTCTGCAGATTTAAGAAATAAGAAAGTTATCGAAGCGCAGAAACATTTCATTCTTACCGGTTCTTATCTTAGCCATTGGGGAAGTTATGCGCATATGAAATCTATGGAGCCAATGCGAAAAGGCAGTCCAATATTGAAACTAAACGGAGAGAAACACGAAATTCGGGTGAGCCTATGAGTCTAAACAAATTAATTGTTGGACTTACCCTGGCACTATCCGTGGCTGGTTGCAGTGAGAAAAAAACTTTGAATTTGTGTGATCTTGCTTATCCTGAAATTTCTGAACAATGTAACTTGGTAATCAAAAAGAAAGAAGGACGTAAAGTCTATTGTGGATGTTCAGATGAAAAATTGAATGATCTCTTTGGGTGTTTTTACGTCCGCACAAAAGAACACGATATCTATTTTTGTGGTGATCAATAATGGTTGAATACAAATCTTTGCAAGAAGTTGTTGAAGAGTTTCATTATCTTAACATTCCTGTAAAAACTGAACTTGGCGAAATGGATGTGGCTCTTGATTATGAAGAATTTACTACTTACCTTTTTAGTGAAGAGAAAGGATGCCAATACTTCCCAGATGGTAAAGTCTACATTTTTCCTGCTAAAAAATATCTTGAAAATGATCATTAGACAATGAGACGAAGAAAGAAATGGTTGCAATGGTACGATTACTTACCTCCTTACGAAGAAGGAAAAAGAAAAAAACGGGTGAAAAAAAATGAACCACGGGAAGAATAAACATGACCAAGCTGTAGATGAACTTGAACTTTTAGTTAGAGACCAATACCAAATTGTGATGAAAAATGTTGTTTATCGAATGCCACCTTCTCGAAGAGATTCTGGAGAATTGGATTTGGTAGGAATTAACGGTGACTGTTGGGATATTTATGAGGTAAAATCTAATGATGGCTATGATAAAGCTGTGAGTCAAATGGACCGTGCTTATTTGTTGTTAGGTGATTGTGCTCAAATTAGTACGTTTTACTATTCTGGTAAAGATAAAAAAATTATTCCTATACATTATAATAAAAACTAAAATATGGCTGATCCTAAAAAGAAGAAAGAAGAACCTGAAGAAGACTTAGAAGATTTAATTTTCGAAGAAGATGAAATGTCGGAAGAGGAAGCGAAAAAGTTTGTTAAAAGTATTGCCGATAAATTATATGTTCAAGAACAGGTTATTGAAGGACAAAGAAAAATCATTGAAAAATACCAACAACAAATTAATCAATTATCTCAGCCCTCTTCTTCACTAAAAATCGCTTTAAGTCAAGAAGAAACTTCTTATGCAGACATTGGCGGGTTAGATTCAGTTTTAGAAAAAATAAAACATTTTGAATACGGGATTGATTGTCCCTATGCTTATTCTTCGTACGGAATTGATCCCCCGAAAGGATTGTTGATGTATGGCCCTCCAGGAACTGGAAAAACGATGATTGCTAAAGCGATGTCTAACGAGCTTGGTTGTTGGTTTTTAGAATTACCGTTAAGTTTGATTATAAGTAAATATGTGGGTGAAGCAGAACAAAATTTAGAAGCGGCAATAGAATCTGCGAAAAAGAAGTATCACCAAACTGAACGTAAAGTAATGTTGTTTGTTGATGAAGCGGAACAAATGTTTAGAAAGAAAGGTAGCCATAATGGTCACGAAGTTGTTGATAGGTGCGTAAATGTCTGGCTGAGAACAATGGATGGGATGGGCAACAACGAGGGACTTATTTTTGTTGCCGCTACTAATTACTTAGAAAAGATTGACGATGCTTTGCTTCGAGCTGGTAGATTTGATTATGTTGTTGAGATCCCTAAACCTGATTTATCTGGAGTAGAAGATATTTTCTTTAAACAAATGGAAATTAAAGAACGAAAAGCTGGTAGAGATATTTATGATGTTAATGATTTCGCTGGCTTGTCAGAGATGATGTATGCTTGTAGAATGACCGGCGCAGATATTGCCGATGTCTTGAAACAAGCATCATTTAATCAAATTCAGTATTTCATGCAATCTTCTGCTACTGGTAAACCAATGAGTAAAGATGAACTGATGATTAAAGATCAGGATTTGATGGATGTAATTAGTTTATACGGACGAGTTAAAGAAGAAAAGAAGTTTGTTGGGTTTAATGTTTAGTTTACCTTTCCGCTATAAATTCCAAAAATTCTGCATTATAATAAAAATATCGCTCAGAAAGTTTATATCCTTCTTTTACTTACCATAAATTATTAGTGGGAAGAATATCATTTAGCGAGGTAGAAGGGGTGGTAATACTGATCATTTCTTTTGCAGTTTAAATCAATGAGAATAGTTAGAAAGGAGAAACAAGTTTCTCCCCCTAACAAAACCTCGCTAAAGGTTATGGGTTAGAAAATCAAATTAATATTTAAAATTTTCTTTTTTCATTAGTGTGTTCTGGTGGCTAACGGCCAAAAACACATTGATTGGGAAAAGAAAGGTCAGAAAACCAACCCAAACGAATTGAGTGTGCCATTAGTCTGTGGTTGTTGGTTTTCCTTGACTTTACGTAATAAGTGTATATGCCTTCCTGGTCATATGGGTCCTAAACAAAAAAGAAAAAATAAACTGAAAGAAAAACAAAAACTAGATGAAATCATTTTAGATTCATTCTGGCCTTTGCTAGAGATATTACCTAAAAATTCAAGTCCAAAACTTTTACAACTCTTAAATTATGTTGTTAGCCATCCTCCAAAAAAGAAATATCAAGATTATTTTGCTTCTATTAATGAATTGGCAAATGACCTTTCTGATTATGAAAGATTAAAAGATGATTTTGCAGAAAGTGTTGATTGGGCCTATAGTATTTTTTCATCTTGGATGGATGACGTTGAGGATTCAAAAGTAAATTATGATGCGGTTTCTTTGGTTAAAGATATTGGTTCCTCATTAGAAGGAATAAAAAAAGCAGTCACTGTCCAAGGAAATGCAGAAATGGTACAATCATTCTTAACAGAAATAAATGGACAATTAAAACATCCAATTTTTCCACCTCAGTTTAGTCATTTAGGGGAAATTGCTACTAAGACCGCTTACCTTTACCGAAGTTGTGTGGTTGAAAAAGGTAATCAAGATACTTATCAGTTATGGGAACAATTTAGGAGAAAGTTTGTCATGGGAACTTATCCAGAAGTTGTTTCCGCTTTAGCAAAATTGCCTAGTTATGTGCCTCCTCCATTAACCACATTTATTTCTGATGCTATTGAAAATATCGGTGATGCTGACCATTTAACAGAATTAATGAGGACCATTTCTGAACATTATCATTTGTTTAACAATAAAGAGATTAATAATTTCTTAGAAGGAATCAATAAACAATATCCTGCTACTGCTGAAATGGCAGTTAAACAACTCAATCAAAGAATGCAATTACGCGCTTCTGAGAAAGAACTTCTTGCCAGAGAAATCGAAGAAACTAGTGAAAAAATTTATCTTTTAGAATTGGATGACCCTGAACCTTACATTCGTAAAAAAGAACATGATGTTGCTCTTAGTTTAGGTCCAGAGAAAGCACACGAATTTAAAAAAAATATTAGGATCTTTGAAGATGTTGGTATTGGCAGTCTAACTACTTTTATGAATCTTTATTGTAAATTTTTAGAAAAAAAACTTTCTGAAGAAGATGAACGACATTTTGGTTCGATGTTGGGAAGTTTAAGTGTTTATTCTAAAAGGAAACAAGAAAATAAAACCATCCTTGATAATATTTTAAGTAAAGGCCCTACTAAAATAAATTCTTCGTTAAGAAAGAAACTTAAAACAGAATACGATGCAGAAATAACTCATGTTTGGGATTTAAGACCATTACAAGCAAATCTTTATTCAACTTATCATGCTTTTGCTAATTATCAAGAGGTAGTCAATCGGAAATTTGAAAATAAGAAATATACTGGGTTTCTTGATTTCTTATTAGAAAAAGATTATTTAGAAGAAGATATTTTAGTTGTTGCTGGCGGTTGTGGTTTGGCTAAAAAAGAAAGTTTGTTAGTTAAAAGACTTAGAGAAAAAGAAAATCGTCAAGCGGAACTTTTATTGATTGATAGAAATGAACAAGTTACAAATTTAGCTTTGTTACATTCTATTCAAGAGGGGCTTTATGATCTTTCCGATTTGCCACCGGTACTTAATATTGATCTCACTAAAATTTCTCCGGAACATTTCAAAGAACTTCGGGATTTAATGGACAGACAAATTTTGCTTACTATGTTTGGTGGCACTCCATTTAATCAACCTAATATGTGGGAGATGTATGCTCGGGAAAGAGATATTTTTGCACTGCGAAAATATGGTCCTCATTATGACCAAAATATATTCACGAGAACATCTGCTTGGATAAAAAGTTTAATCGCTGAAGAAAGATGGATGATTAAAGTAAGAGAACATGCTAATAAACCAGATTTGTTAATCACAGAAGGAGATTCACGAAAAGATTTGAGTTATTATTGTCAGCCATCTTCAATTGAATTTTTGAATAAAGGTATCGCTAATCGTTATCAAATCTATCCAGACGATTTGTTATCAAAAAACCCTTTAATTACAATTGATGATAGTGAACAAAAAATGAAATCGTTTTATTTGGTTCGGGAAGATCATCATTTAAACAAGAATATTCATCCTAACGCTCAAGCCATTTTAGTTATTGATTCCGGAACTTTAGATGAAGATAAATTTAATAGCATGATGGCCAACATTGGCTGGCAGAATGATTTCTTTTATCACGATAATTCAATTATTGCTGTTAGTCAAGTAGCTAAACCAGTGAGGCCATATTTGGGATTGAGACATTTTGTTTCAGATCATGATTTAATTAGCAGAACTTAATTATTTGATTTTTTTAATCTCTGGGAAATAATCTACAACATATTCTTTATTAACAACAACTGTTCTGTAATGTCTAATTAATTGCCCAAAATTTCTTCTTAACTCTTTTAGATTTTTTCTTAACTCGCTACTACTTCTAACTTGAACTTCAAACTCTAAATCTGACCTCCCAATCGCTTCCGTAACATAAGTTACATTTCTGTTCAGTTTAAGGTATTCTTTTAATCTTAATCTTACTCTGGGATTAACGTCAGCCAATTTTATAAATATTTTATAATTCTGATAACCTAATTGGCCAGTATCAATCTTTGGCCTGAAACCCACAATAACCTTCTTTTCTTTCAAGTTTTTTATTCTCTGCTTGATTGTGTTTGGGGCTACGTTAAGTTTGTTAGCCATGTTTAATAATGGTTCTCTGGCATTCTTGGAAAGAAACCATAATATTTGCAAGTCTGTGTTATCTAAACAAACAGTTTTAGTTTTACCACCAATAACTCTTTCTAACAAATCATTTTGGTCGTAAATATAATTGTTCATGTAGTGATGAATTTGTGTTATTATCGTAACAAAACTATCTTGGATATAACTACCATGTTTTTCTAGAATTTGATCAAAGATTTCTTTGAACTCAAAAACGTTCTTAGCCCAAATTAAAACTGCTAAATCGTAAGTTTCTTCTAAAAGAATTACCCACCCCACAGATTTTAGTTTTCTAAGAAAATGTAAAATTTCTTTCTCTTTCTCAATGTCAACACCTTGAAATCTAATAAATACACGGAAGACCATGTAACCTAATTTAGAACTGTCAATGATCGCATAAAAACTTCTGATAATTTTTTGGTCAACTAATCTTTTGATTCTGTAATTGACCACTTCTTTTGACAATCTCGTTTTTTTAGCAATGATAGAATTTGCTTGTCTCGCATCTTGATCTAAGCAGTACAAAATAGCTTTATCTTTTGCATCAAGACTAGAAGTAGGGGACATATCGGTTAGAAATACTTTGGATTATTTAATTATTGCTATAAAAAACTGCAAAAAAATAGAAAATGTTCGGTTTTTCTACATCTCTGCCGGGGCTTTAATTCCTAACAACTTTAATCCATTCTCCAGAACTTGCCGTACAGAATCAACTAACAGCAGTCGAGCTTTCATCTGTTCATCTCTTTCAGAAATCACTGGACATTTATGGTAGAATTCGTTAAATGCCTGTGATAGAGTAATTAAATGATTAGCAATATGATGTGGTTTATAATCTTTAGCTGCTTTCTCAATCGCTGCTGGGAAATCGTAAAGTAATCTAATAACTGCTAATTCTTCTTCCTGATTTAATAATGAATAATTAACTTTCCCTGAACTCTTACCCGCTTTTCTTAAGATTGAACTTGCTCGGGCATGTGTGTACTGTACGTAGGGACCAGTTTCCCCTTCAAAACTTAGCATTCTGTCCCAATCAAAATCAATATTTCTAGTTCTATCATTGCTTAAATCTGCAAAGATTATTGCTCCCACTCCTACTTGAATTGCAACTTCTTTTTTATTTTTTAAGTCAGGATTCTTTTTCTCAATAATTTCTCCTGCTAACTTAATTGCTTTATCTAAAACATCCTCCAAGAAAATTACTTTACCTTTACGGGTAGACATTTTCCCTTCCGGAAATCTAAATAATCCAAAGTCAACATGAATAAATTTGCCTGCATCCTCGCCAGCTAGTTCTAATACTTTGAATAATTGCCTAAAGTGTAATTTCTGTTCACTACCAACCACATAAACTAATTTTATTGGTTTATATTCTTTAATACGATAATATGCTGCTGCTAAATCTCGAGTGTGATAGGTTGTAGTCCCATTAGACTTCTCCAGTAAGATTGGAGTCATTTTATACTTCTCTAAGTCCACAATTAAAGCTCCTTCAGAAGTTTTAGTCAACTTTTTCTTTTCAAGATTTTTAATAACTGCATCCATCTTATCATTATAAAATGATTCTCCATGATAAGAATCAAATTCAACCTCTAAGATTTTGTAAATTTTCTTGAACTCTTCTAAACTTAATTTTTTGAAAGATTCCCATAATTCCAAATATTTTTTATTTCCATCTTCTAATTCTTTGAAAGCGGTTCTTGCTTCTTCATTAAAAGTGTCGTCTTTATCAGCTTCGTCATGAAACTTAACATATAATTTTAACAAATATTTGATTGGATCTTTTTCTAACTCTTTTTCTTTACCCCACTTATTAAAAGCGACAATTAATTTTCCGAATTGTGTGCCCCAATCTCCAAGATGATTAACTCCAACAGATTTGTACCCTAGGAAGTTGTGTACTTTGTATAAACATGAACCAATAACTGTACTTCTTAAATGGCCAATGCCAAATGGTTTAGCAATGTTAGGAGATGAAAAGTCAAATACTACTTTCTGTTTTTTTCCAATATCTTGTTTCCCATAATCATTTTTCTCTTTAGCAACCTTGCTTAATGTTTCTTCTGTAATTACTTCCTGTTTAACAAAGAAATTCAAATACGGACCAACAACTTCTACTTTAGAAAGAAACTTTGGCAATTTAAATTTCTTCTTAAGACCTTCAGCAGCCTCTTTTGGGTTCTTACCTAACTTGAAACAAGGGAAAGCGTAATCACCTAACTTTGGATCTGGTGGGATAGAAATAAGATTTTCAATCTCTTTCTGATCTAACTTAGTTTCTTTTACTAGTAACTTGATTATCTCTGATTGAAAGTTCATAATTATAGATAAATATAATGGCTTTATTAAAGTTTTCTTAATTTATAATTTTTTTAATAGTGTGAACAACCATATTTATAACTTTTTTTGATGGTATTCCCAAAATTATTTTTTTTGGACCTAAAGAAGGATAAGTGTTTGGGTTTTTTATCATTATCTTTTGTTTGTTTATTTCTTGATAAAAACTTTTTGCAGATATTTTATTTTTTTCTAAGTTGATTAAGATACTGGTTGTATTGTTATCATAAATCTCTAACTTTTTTATTTCTTTTAATTGGGAAATAAAATTTGTTTTATTCTTTAAGAAATTTATCTCTTTTCCTGTCTCTTTTTCCAATGCCACCATGCCCACTAAATAACTTAATGCACTAATTGGAAAAGGACATATTTTTTTCTGTTTGTCTTTAATCTTTTGAATAATTTTACTATCACCATAGGCAAAACCTAATCTGATCCCTGCAAGGCCCTCATATTTAGAGAATGATTTTAGGAAGATTATATTTTGATAATTTTTAAATTTATTTGGATTAATGTTAAACCCAGAATAACAAAGGTCTATTATAATCACTGAACCCTTTTGAGACAATTTTTGTAAAAATTTGTCATCAAGATATTTATCTCCTAAAGGATTGTTAGGGTCAGCAATAATCATTAAATCTTCTTTTGTAGATAATAATTCATTTTTATTAATTTTATTGTTTTTAATGCTTATTTTTTGTATCTCCATCCCTGATTCTTTAGCTAAATCTTCATATACAACAAAGCTAGGATCAAGGATAGTTAGTTTTGTGCATTCCTTGTTGAAAGTTTCTAAAGTTAGGTGTAATAACCCTTCAATACCATTCCCCGTTACAATTTGGTTTTCTAATATTCCTTGTTTCTTAGCTACATTTTTAATAAACTCTTTTTCTAGTTCTTCAGGATAAAAACTAAGTTTATGGAAATTTGATTTAATCATTTTTAGTACTTTATTCTCAAACTCTAAAGAGAATTCTGCTGAATTCTCGCTACGATTAAGACTAATCATTTTTCTTCTCCTATCTTAGCTATTGTGGTGTCTAATGAACATTTTCCACAACCAGAACAACCATGTTCTCCTTTGTTGTATGAAGTTAGTTCATTTTCTTTTAATATTTTCACAACGTCATTAGTTAACTCGTAACATAATTGTGGTGAACAAGGGAAATATTTTTCTTTTTGTAACGTAGTCCCTAAAAAAGGTTTATATGGTTGTGGAATAGTACTTGCACCAATATTTGCTAACGTTTTTGTTCCTGCAATGATTTCTTTTTTATGTTGTTCTTGGCTAATCCCTGGATGAAGTCCTAATAAAACTAAACTACTAATCTGTACCTCTTTTTTAGAAAGATAAGAAATAGTTTCCAAATAATGTTTTATTCCAATTTCTGCTTTTTTTGGCATAATCTCTTTTGCTATTTTTTCATTGAATGTTTCTATATTAATTAATGCAGAGTTCATCCCTAAATCAATAAGTTGATCTAAATATTTTGCTTCTTTTGGGGGAGTAAATTCTAATTCAATCCACAATTTATCCCCAAATTTTCCTTTTAATTTTTCTAAGTATTTTACAAATTTCATTGTTCCTTTATCTTTACTTTCTAATGAACCGCCAGAAAGAGTAATATCTGCTTGTCCTTTCTCATTAATTTCTAACGCGATAATTTCTTCTAATATTTCTGGGGGAAAATCTTTTTCTTTTGTCTCTAATTCACAAAACTTACACTGTAAATCACAAAATTGTTTTTGTTTTAATGTTGGTATTGATGCAATCATATTACCAAAATCATATTGAACAAATTCTGAAAATGTGTGTTGTTTATGCTGTTGTGGATACCAAGATGGACCGGGAACTATTTTTATTGGCAACTGAAACTGAAATTGCTCAAATTCAGAAACAAGATGATATCCTCCTTGTTTTTCAATAACTTCTATTAAAGAATCCTGAGTAAATGTTTTCTCATTATTGCTTTCAAACATTGCTTCACAAGGGATCATTGTTTGAATGTCGTTTCCCCAATTAGCGGGGATACCAATATTTCCTGTTCGTTTTTCTTTATTTGAACTACCATAAATAATTTTGTTAATCTCTTCAATAATCTTTGGTTGAGCAACAACACCCATAGTAATTAAAGCGGATTTTATTTTTATCTGTTGTTCAAGATCATCTTGATTAGTTATTGGTCCTAATTTTATTAATTCTTTTTTATAATAATCTTTCATTTTTATATACCTCACAATAAATTTTTATATTTTTGAAATAATTTTGAAAATTGGTTAATAATCTAACTAGAAAGAGCGTCTGGTCCTGGTAAATTGCATTATGTCAATATTTTTCATAACTTTGTTATTATTGGAACTAATTATTATATCTATTGACCCACATAAAACAATAATAAACAAATGTGTTTTATTTAAAACATTTAAGTTAAATTTATAAAGTTGAACATTATTTCCAATAATAATGAAAACAACTGCAGAATTAACTATTGAATATATTAAGAGCCATCCAAATATCAAAAGCTGCTTAAAGCAGGGTTTGATTAATTATTCTTCATTGGCAAGACAAATATCTAAAGAACTGAAGATAGAAAAGAAAACTTCTATTGAAGCAATACTTGTAGCAGCAAGAAGATTTCAAGATAAGTTAAGCAAAGAGAAAGTTTATGAGAAGAAAATCAAAGATCTATTACATGATTCAGAGATTGAAATAAAAAATAAGATTGTTGTTTTTATCGTTAAAAAGAGTATCCATAAAGAATCATTTCAAAAGATTCAAAGTGAAGCGGGATTATTTTCTGTTTTAGAAGGTTCTAGCAGTTATACAGTTATAACTCAAGAAAAGAATGCAAGCCCATTAGAAAAGAAATTTAAAACTTTTATAATAAAGTCAACAAAAGATTTAGCATTAATTAATATTAAAAGTGGTAAAGATATAGAAAACATTCCTGGAGTTGTTGCTTACTTAACTTCTTTATTTGCTGAAAACGGAGTTAATATTTTAGAATTCTTGTCTTCTTGGACAGATACATTGTTTGTGATTGATAAGAAAAATGTTAATAAAGTGTTAGAATTTCTTGAATTCTAAGTTTTAAAATTCTTATAATTCTAAGTATTTGAATTCTTATAATTTTAAGTGATTGTATCTAATCATACTTCTATACTAAACAAATAATTATATAGTAATTAACTTATTTAATATTAAAATGGATAAATTACCAGATGCTTTGGAAATATTGGCAGATTCTGAGTGCCACGTTAATTTGAAAGTTATTGGGAATAGGCAAAGTAAAAACCCTTTGGAATTCAAAGTTGCCAGACACTATTCAAAATACATTGTTGGTCCGGCTCATGATGATCATGTGATTACATGTTTTTATCCAGATTTATATAGTAGGGACCTAGACATGCGTCATAAAATTTTAAAAACTTTATTTAGAATCGATGGACAATTAGAACTAACTTTATTAAATACAGAAAATGAAGTTACAGTTCCGTGGGAACCATCTTTCATTTTTTATAACAAAACTGGGGATATGCCAGAAGATGCAGAATATGTTATAGTGAACCATAAACATTTCTTAGATAGACGTTATGAAATACACGGTTATAAAAGAAAAGAAAAAGATAAATGAATCACTTCATCATCCTTACAATATAATCTTTAAATTTTAACTGCTCTGTAATCGTATTCTCTAATTCCAATCCAATAACTTTACTAAAAATCTTCTTTGGTAACTCTTTCAAATAATCAAATTCTTTAACGTTGTTAACAAAATGTAAATCTCTTTTCTTACTTCTGCTATACCCATTCAAATGGTTGGCCCTAAATTTTGTATCTTTCAAATGCGTAATCATGTAATCCCATTCTAATTTATGTAACTCTTTCGCACATTTAATATGGGATAAATCAATACAAAAACCGCCCATTTTACTTGGAAGAAGTTTATTTTCAATCTTATTATCATAATTTAATTCCAAAACAATATTCTTTCTGAACTTAGGAAATTTCTTGTACAATTGATCAAAATATTTCTCATGACAATTAAACAATCTTGTTTTCCAACGTTTATAGAAATATTCCATCTCTTCTTCTGTAAAATCTTCTCCACGCATGTGTACCAATTT
>JABJOX010000041.1 GCA_018664115.1 Candidatus Woesearchaeota archaeon | reverse complement strand
TTTTGCGATTAAAAGATGTTCATTATAAACAAACGTACCATTTTCAAGACCTTCTGGAGAAGATTTAAGATTCTTAAGAGGATAAAGATTACCACCAGGAACTGTTTTTAATGAATAACTACTTAATTTATCTCCACCAGATAATCCAAACTTACTTCCACCACTTAATTCAAATAATTGATTCTGCCATTTATACACTTTAGATTTGTCTTCATTAACATTATTAACTAAATCTGCCCAACTAGGGAAAGGGATAGCTTTAAGTTCAATATTTTCAACATCACTAATTTTAATAGTTTTCTCACCATTAACAGATCCTTGATACCAGAATAATTTGTCTTTTTTAAGTATATCTTCATTAGGTTGATTTTTCTTTAACAAATATAATCCACCTGAACTTTGACATAACAGAACTACTTCTTCATTAAGTTCAGTATCGGGAGTGTCACAAATTTCGTAATTAGTGTTATAAATAGAAACTTTGTTTTCGGTAGTTAACAAAGTTGAATGAGTATCAAAATCTTCAGTGATTAAAGTTTCTGCACCTTTTGAAGAGAAAGTAATTGTATTAGCATCATCGTCAATAATCACAGATAGTTCTCCTTTCAAGACCGGGAAAGTTACACTCTGAGTAGCAAAGTCAACATTACCAGTAAATTCTTCTTCAGTACCATTTAATAATCTTAATGTCAATTTATCTAAACTAAAGAATGATTTTCCACCTGAGTTTGCTCCTTCATATCCTAATAAGTAAAAAAATCCTTCTGAGTAAATTGCCAATTCATTACCACCAGTAAATGTTTGAATAAATTGATCGTTGAAATCATGAGAAAGTGATTTTTCTTTGTTTATGTTATACAAGTAATAAATTTTGGCAGTTTTAACAAACTGATCTTCTTTAATACTGGCACTAAAGTAATAAAATAAAGAGTTTGGCCCTATTTGTCTAGGAATTTGATAATTCAATTTGTAATTGCCATTTGCAGTAGTAATCTTAAACGAAGCATCATAAGCAGTCAGATCATCTTCATCAACTGAAATAATTCCAAAAGGAGGATTAGTTACTTTTATAGAAACCTGATTAGACATACTAGTAGACAAATTATCTTCCAAGTTCAATGGAATATCAAGAATCTGTTGCTGAGTTAAACCATGAATTTTAAATGGTGGTGGTGGTTGAAGATAATCTCTTTCCAAAATTATTTTTCCTTCCGCAATAGAAAATTCAACTTTCTTCTCACTCCCTAAAGCTGGATAAGGAGTTTGTCCGGTTTCAGTATAACTAACAAGATTTAGTTTTGGAAGGGAAAGAATTGAAACAGGATGTTCTAATAAATAAAGGCCATTACCAAACTTAACTGCTAACCTTCTGCCTTTAATCATACTGTCTACAAAATTGGAATAATCTAAATCAAGTTCACCTGATTTAACTTCCTTAACTAAGAAAACATAACCAGTCTTTTGATTTTCAGTTTCATTATATTGGTAAAGGAAAGCTACTTCTTTTCCATTAATCTCTTTTATGACCAATTCGTCTTTATCCAAAGTAAATGCCTCGACTTCATTCACACAAACTTGTAAAACTTGGATATCCCCTGCTTTATCTTGATTACAAACAGTAATGTTTGCATTATCAAAGATTAGATCCCCTGAATTTTCAAGACTAATAGGAATATTAGTAGTGAAAAAGAATTCAAAATTTTTTTCTAGATTTTTAGGGCTAATAAAAGCAGCAGCCATTTGGCCAGGCAAACCAGGTAAGATTTGTAAATTAATCCCATCATAATAAAAGTTGATTGCTTTATCCGTATCTTCATCAATAAACTGATATTGGTTACCAATAGATTGGATAGTTAATTCTTGCAAGTAAGGCAGTTTAGTAAGTTTTAATTTTTCTAACTTAAATGCTTCGGCAGGATGAGAAACCAAATAATATTCATTACCAAACTTTAATGCCAATCTTCGTTCATTGACAAAATTGAAAGTAGCTTCTCCAAATGGTAGTTTTACAGGATGACCAATAGCTGCTTTAGTAATATCTTTGACTAGGAACGTCTTTATTTCCTTTTCTTCATCCAAATTAATAATCTCATTTTCGTAAAGGATAAGTAAATCATCTACCTTATCCAAAGCACTATGATCAAAGATAGAAAACTGTCCGCCTTTTTGTATACGAGGAATTGATTCTATTGGTTTCGTTTTCTCCTCACCAGCTTCACTTTCTTTATAACAAATGGTAGCAATATCAGCCACGTTTTCTGTTCCCTTATCACAAACATGAATGTCGAAGTAAGTAGGATTAATTTCTATTGTTTTCTTTTTATCGTTCAAGAGAACTTCATAAAAACCACCATCGCTAAACTGAAATATATTTGACCATGAAACTGTAGAAAGTAGTTCTTTTTGTTCACAGTGATACTGGAAACTAGGAGTGATTGTTCCTATATTATCCGTATTATCTTCATCACAAATGTTCCATAAAAAATTGTAACAAACTTTTTTACTTGAATCAATTAGTTCTCCTTCTTCTTCTAATTCTGCAGTACAAGTTTCCCAGGTATCCTCAAAACAAGCGTATACACCATCAGAAGTTGTTTTATAATCCACATTATCACATACTTCCCAAGAATCTCCATCACAATAATGTGTTTTATCAATACTAATTTTACTTTTATAATTGGCCTGACAAGTTTCCCAGTTTGATTCATAACAATAATATTTGTCATCTAATAGTTTTGCATCATTTGCACATTTTGTCCATTTATTTGAAGAACATATATAACCACCTTTAGAATCACCTTCATTTTTGGAAGAACATTTTTTCCAAAGTGTTTGATCACAATAATATTGTCCGATAATATCAAGTTTTCCTTCATTCTCCTCAAGACACTCTGTCCCATCAACTTCATTTTCTGGCTTAGTGTTCCCAATAGACCATACTTGTTTCTCACCATCACAAGTAAACTCGCCCACCTCTTTACCATGAAATCCACCATCCCCTTCCGTACAAATCAAGATGTCTAAATCCTGATCATCATCATGATTAAAACATAAATAAGTACCTAAAAAAAAAGAATTTTCATGATAACAAGTAGGATCAACTTTAGCAACGGGATTATATGGACTCATACAATAATGTTTATTGCTCCCTATGCAACAACCTTTTGTGATAACATCATTTACTGATGGGACCAAATCTGTTTCAATATCCTGATAGTTTGGATTAGTACATCCACCAGCATCATTATTAAGATATCCTATTGTGGGTGCAACCTCCCAATAAAAATCTTCAGTATAAGGAGCATCCCAAGATTCTGATTTCCAAGCTTGTCCGACAACGCCTTGATCGCCGATCATTGGATATACAAAAATAACTGCGAGAATTAAGATAACTGCACTTACGGCCATACTAATGTAAGCTTTATGATGTTCAGCAAGGGATTTACTCTTATTTTTACTTTTAGCTTTACTGCTAACACTATTCACCCTTTTTTTATGCATACCTCTAGATAAATCTTTTTTATTTATAAAGTTGTTGGTTTCGGTAAGTTAAAAGAATTTTACAAAAAAGTATCCTTTCTCAACAAAGGAAGCAACTCATACTCCTGTGATTCGTAATAAATATTCCAACTTTTTAAGAATTCTTGAACTCGATTTTTCATTTGCAAAGGAATAAGAATTACAGACCTTGTTAGCACAGTTCCTTCTTTAGACAATAAATTTTTCATCCCCCGATCAAATTGTACTTTTTGCACGTTAGTTAATTTTTTTAATGAGTACTTATACAGAACAGCAGGCTTAATATTATAAATTTCAGATAAAAACTTATTTTTCTTAACGCTGAAACCTTCTTTGATTAATGTTAACCAAATTGGAGAATATATTGATTCTAAATCAACAATTTGAAAATCGGTTTCTTTTTTGATTATTTTTTTTATTTCTTTTTTTGTTTCCAAAAAATCTTTCTTTTCTTTTACAACTAAAGCTAAATCTATATCGTGAGCAGTTCCATCCTTAACAAAAGAGCCGAACAAGATGATATCATTCAAATCTTTATCCAACAATTTTTTTAATTTCTTCTGGTAGTTCTTTATTTCTAACAATCTTCTGGATTCCATTTTTTATCAATTCACAAGTTTCTTTAAGAATAGGTTTTGAATAAGCATCAGTATAATGGTTGAATACATTATCCACAATAAGATAAACATCAGGAAAATATTCTTCCAAAATTCTAAATCGTTCATGATGGTTTTTTGGAAGTTTCTTTAATTTAGAATGAATTAAAAAATCACAAAGCGCAAACAACGCCTTAGAAGAAAGTATTGCAGCATTTTTATACCTATTTTTTTCTAATTGTTCTTCGGCCCCTTCGAATTCTTCTAAGAAAGTTTTCTTGATCTCTTCCATTTATAAATTAAAAATATCTCTGACTATATAAATGTTTTTGTTTAACAGAAAAGAGAATTATGGAGCCCCTTGTTAATAATAAACAATTGGTTTTTAATTAACAAAGGAGTTCTTTTTTGTTTATTTGGTTAAAAGAAAACGAGAACCAGATAACTAGCCAAAAAACATATAAAACACGTCACAAAATAGAACTTATGAAAATTAATGATTTACAATTACCAGAATATTTCAAAGAACATTACACAAAGTTTCCAGATTTAACACCAATCCAAGAAAAAGCAATCAACGCAAAGTTACTAAAAGAGAAATCACTTTTAATCTGTGCACCCACTGCCAGCGGAAAAACTTTAGTAGCAACGATGGCGATTACTAATGTCATCAAAGAAGGGAAAGCGATTTATTTAGTACCCTTGAAAGCGTTAGCCAACGAAAAGTATAAAGAATATCAAGAATTGTTCAAGGACACTAATTATAAGGTAGTAATGTCAACTGGTGATATTGATTCAGACTCTTCTTACTTAGCCAATTATGATTTACTAATATTAACGACAGAAAAATTAGATTCTTTACTGAGACACAAAATATCTTGGATTGGAGAAATTAAAACAGTTGTTATCGATGAGATTCATCTGCTTAACGATCCGAGTAGAGGACCGACGTTAGAAATCATTATTACTCTTCTTAAACAATTAATCAAACCGCAGATAATTGGCCTTAGTGCCACGATTGGGAATCCAAAAGAGTTAGCTGATTGGTTAGAAGCAGAACTTGTTGAAGACGATTGGCGACCAGTAGAATTGAAGAAAGGGATTCATTTAGAGAAGAAAACGGAATTTTATTGATTTTCTAAAAACTGTTTCATCTTTTCAACACGAACTTTTAATTCTTCTTTTCGCGGATGATTTAATTTAATTGCATCTTGGTAACATTTAATGGCTTTATTAATAGCCATTGCTTTTTCATAGACAACCCCCAAATTGTTATGAGCACGAGCATTATTAGAGGAGATGTTTAAAACGTCCACTAAAACTTTTTCTGCCTCAACTAATTTTTCTTGTCGTTCGTAGATTGCACCCAAATTGATGTAAGCGTCTAATAAAAATCTATTATTCTCAATCGCTAAAGAAAAGTTCTTTGCAGAATTTTCTAATTCATTCTTTTTGAAATAACAAAAACCTAATCCAAAATAAGCATCAGCATTTTCTTTCTTTTGCAAAACTTGATTATAATTATCAACCGCTAAATCCAATTTATCTTGTTTCTGTTGCACAATTGCCAGATTCAATAAGGGGATAATCTGTTCTGAATCAAGTTCTAAAGATTTCTTAAATGATTGTTCCGCTAAAGAAAAATCACCCAATTGTTTCTGTTGCACACCTAATTCAAAGTATGCTTTAGCATTGTCTGGATTAGAAACAATTTTCTTTTTAGTAAGTTCCAGATATTTCTTAGTTTTATCAGTAGAATTAGAAGCACCATAGTGATGTACGGGAACATTTAAAGTTTTAATTTCTCCATCAATATTACTATCAACCATCTCATGAATTTCTCCCGTAAAAGTAATATTCTTTCCGTTCTGAAATAATCTGACTTTAATTGAAGGAAACCAGCCAGTAAAATTTTTAGAAAAATTGTTGGAGGAAGGAATCCAACCAGAAACAGAAGAGTTGTTACTATAATTTCTGGTTATGATTCGATAACCAGAGATAGAATAATCATTAATTGCTTCTTTAATTTGTTCGTGATCTTCAACATCAAGAACTTCATCCGCATCCAAAACTAAAATCCAATCATTAGTTGCATACTTTAAAGATTCATTCCGAGCAGCAGAGAAATCATCAACCCAAGTGAAATCATAAATCTTATCTGTAAAAGCAGAAGCAATTTCTTTAGTTTTATCTGTTGAACCAGTATCAAGAATAATAATTTCATCAACTAAATCTTTAACAGAATTTAAACAATCGCCAAGAAAGTTTTCATTATTGCGAACAATCATAGATAAAGAGATGGTTGGAACAATTAATAACTTCTGAAACTCTTCAAAGGAGGTATTGTTCAAAACCCATTGACGAGAATATTGATAATCTTTTTTAGAGAAACCTTTTCTAACAGAGATTGCCGTTTGATATTCTTTTTTAATTTCTTTAAAAATAGTTTCATTATATTGACCGTAAGGGTAACAGAAATGTTTAACCTCATCCCCTAATTTTTCTTCAATGATTCTTTTTGATTCAGATAACTCTTTCACCAATTCTTCCTCACTTAATTTTGTAAGATTTTGATGCGATAGAGAATGGGAAGCAATCTCAAAACCAGAATCAGATAATTCTTTAAGTTCATTCCAAGACATAAATAGAGAATAGAATTCTTCTTCAGGAATATTTTTACCATCAATCCAATCTGGAACTACGGAAATAGTAGCAGTAAAATTAAATTTTTTCAAGAGAGGAAAGGCAAAATCATAAACGCCTTTACGAGCATCGTCAAAAGTTAAGACAATTAATTTCTCATCTGTTTCTTTATCCTCATTAATTCCATTTTTCAATTCAGTTAAAGAAATTGTTTTATAACTATTATCTTTCAGAAACTGCAGCTGTTTTTCAAATTGTTGCAAAGAAACACACCAATCATTATCTTTATCACTAATCTCATGGTACATTAAAATAGGGATTTCAGTATATTTCATAGTTAAGAATTATTTTTATTTTTCCAAAGATATCCTTCAACCAATTCAAAATATTCACCCAAATCAAATTTGCTAATATGTTGAGGGAAAAAAACATTATATTTAACTTCTTCAGGATTACAGAAAATGTAATCTGCATTCTTGCTTAAATCTAAAATCACTTCTTGTGGGTTTTCTAAATGTTCTAAAACATCCATCATATTAACAAGATCCCATTTTTGCTTCAATGGGAATTCTTCAGCAATTTTAATGTTACATTTATGTTTATTAAATCTCCACAAAGCATAATTCTTTATTTCTCCGTCTAAATCATAATAAGTAATATCAAATTCTTTTTCTGAACAAAGAATACTAAACTCTCCAATTCCACCGCCAAATTCTAAAATCTTTTTTAATTTCAAATTTTCAATTTGACCAATCATTTTAGTTACTAATTGATTACTTTCAAGAATTAGTTGATATTTAGTTAAATCAAAGACATAAAGTTCTGCTTCCCGATAAAAATCTAAAACGCTTTTCTTTTTATCCCATAATATGGCTAATTCTGTTACAGCGTAATCGCAACGTCTTAAAGCTAACATTTCATTCAATCCTGTATAATCTAATAAATCTTTAAAAATTCTTGACGCCCTGGGATTGATTTTGATTTCCATATTTATTTCTGTTATTGCTATTCCTTTTTAATAATTTATGAAGAAAGATACTTTATAATTATTTCTAAACTTTTAGTGTTAATATCATTTTTATATGTTTTAGCCAAAGTTCTTAATTGTTCAACATCAATCTTAAAATCTTTCAACTCATCCCTCATCCGAGAAATGAACTCTACAAACTGAGTGACATTCTTAACTTTCTCAGCGCGACTACATCGTTCAAAATCCAAGAGAACAGGATGATTATTTTTGGTGATGATGATATGTTTCAAGGGATGATGCATTTCTTCTTTATTGACTCCTAATTGATCTAATTCAAAACATTGTTTTAAAACAGCAATTAAAACTTTTTGGATATCTTTCTTATTGTTATCTTTAATCCAATCTAAAATGAATTCTCCTTCAACGAACTCATAAACTAAATAATCTTCTCCCGAAAATAAAAATCGGGGCCCAATATTCTTTTTATTCAGAATCTTCAACCAGTTAGATTCATTTCTCATTCTTTCAATGGCAGAACTCTCTTTACGTTTGACTTTGATACCCACCTTAACAAATTCTTTCTTAGCGAAATGAGTTTTTACCCTCTTACTTTTATCTGAGATCCCAGTAAAAATATTTCCTCTTTTACCGTGAGTTAAATATTGAATGTGATCAATATGTTTTCGTTCCAATTCACGCAAAACTTGACTTTTCTCAATCAGATAAACGTACAACGTTTCAAACATCGGCAGTTTTTGTTTTTCCAATTCTTTAAATTCCAAAAGATTCTGAGAAATGATTTCTTC
The DNA here is from genome assembly GCA_018664115.1 of Candidatus Woesearchaeota archaeon. Taxonomy (GTDB): domain Archaea; phylum Nanobdellota; class Nanobdellia; order Woesearchaeales; family GW2011-AR9; genus JABJOX01. Next base: position 2,764 of record JABJOX010000041.1, on the reverse strand, counting down.
AATCTTTTGTTTGTTAGTTAGAGAAGAAAATAGAAATAAAATTTTACCATTAGCGACTAGAAATTGATTAACTTCACTGAAAAACTTTTCAGAGATTTCCCAGCCATGTTTACCGCCATACAAAGCAGGATCTTCAATCCCTTTATCTTGTGGCAAATAAGGAGGATTGAAAATGATGGTATCAAACTTATCCTGAACATTAGAAAACAAGTCACTTTTTTTAATTGTTATTTTTCTAATCTTTTTTTGGGAAATTTCTGTTTTCAATTCTTTTATTGCCTTTTCGTTAATATCAACAGCAACAATTTCTCGCACATCTTTTCTTTTAACAGCAGTTAAAGCTTGTATTCCTGAACCGGTTCCTAAATCGAGAACTCTACCAAAAGCATGCTTCTGAACGTACTTTTGTAATAAATAAGAGTCTTCTGCAGGTTGATAAATATCCATAATAAAAATTAAAAACAAACAAATTGATAAATATTCCGTTAATTTTCATTTAAAATAGTTTCTATTTTAAAGTAACAAAAGTCCAAAAACTTTATAAAGTTCAAGATTTGGTCAACATTATGCTTACCGAAATTGTTTCTTATGTGAAAAGTGCTTTCCAACAAGAAGATGACCCTACAAACACATATTTAAGAGACGCATCAATCCATCTTAAAGCAATTGAAAAAGAGATGAGATTAATCAGTTTTACTGGTTGGAACCCTTGGTTTTTTAAAAGAGGTTTAGAACGAATTCAAAAGTTTAATTTACAATTCTACGAAAAACATCCTTTGAGTGAAGATGATAAACAACTGATTGTAGATAATCCAGACCTTTCGGGATATTTAAGTCAAAAACATAAATCTAAAACAGTTCATTCTTTAGACGATATTTTTAGTAAAGAAAGAGAAGAGTTAAAAGGAGAATTACAAGACCTTGGCGCTTATGATTTATTAACAAAAATGTATCGGCAATGTTTCATTTTAGATAATTCTCCAGAGGAGACAATAGATATTTTCTTTGAGAATGATACAATGATAGATATAACATACGCCACTTCCTCAGATTTTAAACAAATTACTCGTTTAATGTACCAAGAAGGAATCATCTCTGAAAATTATTGCCATCAAATTATTGATCAAGTTCTAAAAGAAGAAAGTGAACAAAGAAAAATGGAACCTAAAGAAGAAAATAAAATTATTTACTTATCATCTAGAAGAAATTAAAAGAAAAAAATAAAAGAAAAAAAATTAATATTTAACGTTAACTGCTTTCTTGATTCTTTCTCTCAGACCCGCCAACTTATCTTTCAAATCACGATACTTATCACGAAGACCTTCAAGATTTTTACGTTCTTTATCTAAATCAGATTGCAATACTTCTTCCATCCCTTTAAATTGATTATTATGTTCAAAGATCCTCTTTTCAGCACTATCCGCGGCGTTATAATACTCTTTAAAAACAGTCATGATAGGATTAATCTTTCTTCTAACCTCATTCATGTTCCGTTTAATAGCATCTCTTAACTTAACATTATAACGAACAGCATATCTGATGTCTTTGAAACGAAGAGTTCTGATTTTTTCAATAATCTGATCAAAAACTGGCACCAACTTTTGTAATTCACCCTGCAAGATTTTACTCATTTGGGCATATTTATTAGTTTGTGCAGATAATGCTTGAGTATACTTTCCACTTCTAATGCCAACATTCAAAGCTTCAAACTGCAAATCTAATTCTTTAGTGTAATTTAATATTTTTCCGGCACTTTTAAGAATCTCTGCAAGTAAGTTTTGTTCTTCAGTAAAATCTTTCATTTGCTTACCAAACTGACCAAACTGATCATCAAAAAGCATTTTAATATTCTTTGAAGAATCGTTTAATTCGGTTTGAAGTTCACGAAATATTTCTGACCATTGTACACGAGTATCAACTTCTTTTTTTAAGTTAGCAATACGTTCAATATCTTTTCTTGCTTGCAAAATAAAACTTTGCGCAGCTTTTTCATGAGTTACAAGCTTACCATTAATATTCTTTAAACTATCATGTGAACCTTGAATATTAGCAACCATGTCATTAAAAGACTTTTTAGCCTCTTTTGCTCCACCAAATGCACTTTCAACATCTTTTGCAGGCCCTTTCATTAAAGTCTCGCCAATCTCTGCTACATTCTCTTTCTTTTTGAAAAAACTAGATAGCCATCCCATCATCGACACCTCGCAACAGTTTTGTTAATTTTAAGTTTATCTTTAGCTTTCAATAAAACTTTACCAGTTTTCTTTTCATAATTACTAATAAGTTTGTTGAACTTATTTACTTCTGTATTTAATTGTTTAAAGTTTTTTGAAATTCCCGAAATCATTGAATGAACTTGTTTCTGAGTAATCCCACCAGTCTTTTTAGAAACGACCTTCTTTTTTGCTTTTGCCATTAGTTATCACCTTTTTTTTGTTTTTTTTTAATAATTTAAGTTAATGTTAATGTTAAGCTATATAAATATTTCTTTTATTAAAGATATTTTTTTAGGTCTGATAAATAAGAAACATTTTTAAATGAACTAAGTAATTAATGAGTTAAGTGGGCCTATGGTCTAGTGGCTATGACAGTGCCCTTACATTCCGTAAGGAGAAGTCAGGCATTAATCCCCGGTTCGAGTCCGGGTGGGCCCATTCATATTCATCTTATTCTAACATTGATTACCGGACGAGAGAGGGCAACGAACGGAGCAAAGCGGAGTGACTTTGTCCGGTTCGAGACTAATTATTTCCAATAAGTCCGG
>JABJOX010000032.1 GCA_018664115.1 Candidatus Woesearchaeota archaeon | reverse complement strand
GGTCAGCAAAAAGTTATGACCTCGCTCAGAAAAGAGGTTATTTCCGTTTTCTGGTGGGAAGAGAGATTATTTTTAATCTTAGTAGAGTTATTATCATGCCAATTCTAATATTGGTCTTTTTCATTAATGTTTATCCGTTTGTAATTAGTTTTATGATTGCAGCTTTATTTAGCCTAGGATACGTTTTCTTGGCTGATGACTGATATAAAATAGAAACCAATCAAAAATCATAAATGATTTTTTAGGTTTCTTAACAGAAACTTTTATAAACAACCCACTTAATTAATAGATAATAAGATTAAATCAAGTCCGAGTTCACGCGATTTATAGGACTAAACTAAGTTTAACGTGTGAATTCTAAGACTAATAATATAATAAAATGGCAGAAGAGCAAAAAAAACCAATTGAACAAAAGCAGGAACAGAAACCAGCTGTACAGAAACAAACTGAACAAAAACCAGTGGTACAGAGACAAACTGGACAAAGACCAGTTGAGAAAAAAGTTGCCCAAAAACTTCCTGATAATTATAAGCATATAGTTAGAATTGCTAATGTTGACGTTCCAGGTGAAAAACAAATCAGATTCGCTTTAACTAAAATTAAAGGTGTAGGTATTAATTTAGCCGATGCACTTTGTACTCTTGCAAATATTAAGAAAACTGATAAAGCTGGAACTATGAGTGATAAAGAAATTGAAACATTAAATAAAGTTGTTAGTGATCCATTAAATAACGGCATTCCTGTTTGGATGGCTAACCGAAGAAAAGATTACGATTCTGGAACCGATAAACACGTTTTAACCGGTACATTAAATTTTGTCAAAGATAACGATCTAAAAAGATTAAAGAAAATTAAAACTTTACGTGGAATGAGACATCAGAGAGGTCTTCCTGTCCGTGGTCAGAAAACAAGATCAAACTTCAGAAAGTCTAAAGGTAAAGTTGTTGGTGTAAAGAAGAAAAGTAATGCACCAGCTAAAAAGAAATAGGTAATACATAATGGGCGATCCAAAAAAACTAAAGAAAAAGTATTCAACTCCTGTACATCCTTGGAATAAAACAGAGATTGATAAAAATAAAATCTTGAGAAAAGAATATGGATTAAAAAACAGGAGAGAATTATTAATTTTCGATTCATTCTTAAAAAAATATAAAGATATTGCTAAAAAATTAATTGCTGATGAGACTGTTCAGGGTTTAAGAGAAAAGAAACAAATGATGGATAAACTGCAAAAGTTAGGTTTAATCTCTCATGGAGCAGAATTGGATGGCGTTTTAAGTTTAGAAGTAAAAGATGTTCTTGAAAGAAGATTGCAAAGTGTTGTATTTAGAAAAGGTTTAGCACGAACAATTGGTCAGTCAAGACAATTTATTACTCACCGACATATTGTTGTTGGCGATAAAGAAATCACTGCTCCCTCTTATATTATTTCAGTTGAAGAAGAAAATAAGTTAGGGTTTAAAGGCAAATCAAGTTTATTTGATGAAGATCATCCTGAAAGATCTAATCCTGCTGAAGAAATTAAGAAAGAAGCTGAAGCAGTTAAACCAAAAAAGGAAGATAAAGAAAAAACAGAAACTAAAGAAGTAAAAGAAACTAAAGATAAAAAAGAAGATAAGAAAGAAGAAGAAAAAACTCCTACTACTGAAGATAAGAAAGAAGAAGATAAAAAACCTGCCGAGGTACCAAAATAATGAAACCTTCAAATCCAAGAGATAATAGAAGACCTCAACGAGATAATAGAAGTAGAGATGGCGGCAGAGATAGAAATTATGGTTATTCCAATATCAGATGGGGAATTGCTCACATTTATTCAACTTATAACAATACAATTATTACTGTAACTGATATTACTGGTACAGAAACTCTTGCTCGGTCAAGTGGTGGTCAAATGGTTAAAGCAGACCGTTTAGAAAGTTCACCTACCGCAGCAATGTCAGCAGCAAGAAAAGTTGCTGAGATTTGTAAAGAGAAAGGCGTCCAAGGCTTGTATATAAGAATTCGAGCAAAAGGTGGCCATAACGGTCCTAAAAATCCTGGTCCTGGTGCACAAGCTGCAGTTAGAACATTTTCAAGAGTTGGAATCAGAATTGGTAAAATTGATGAAGTAACTCCTGAACCTCATAATGGTTGCCGAGCAAAAGGCGGTCGAAGAGGAAGAAGAGTATAATTATAATTAATAAAATGGCAATAAAAATCGAAAAAATCAAGGAAGAGAAAAAGAAAAACAAAATTATTTTCTTACTTAAAGGCAGCGATGAAGTATTTGCTAATACTATCAGAAGATTAGTTGCTGAAGAAGTTCCTACTCTTGCTGCTGAAGATTTAGAGATTAAAGAAAACAGTTCCGCTTTATATGATGAGATGTTAGGTTTAAGAATTGGCCTATGTCCTATTAAAACAGACCTTAAAAGTTATAATTTAAAAGAAAATTGTAAATGTGAAGGAGAAGGCTGTGCACAATGTGAATTAAAAATTGGCATTAAAAGTAGTAAGAAAGGCTATGTTTATGCTGAACAAGCAGAAAGTTCAGATCCAAAATGTACTTTTGTGTTTGATAAAATGCCTTTAACAAAATTATTATCTAAACAAAAAGTTGACATCCAAATTATTGCTACTTTAGGAAAAGGTAAAGATCATGCAAAATGGGTTCCTGGTGCAGCTTTTTTTAAGAAAGAACCAGTAATCAGTATTGGTAATGTAAGTGATCCGCAAACAGTTGTTACTTCATGTCCACAAAATGTTTTTGAAATAAAAGGCAATAAACTTGCTGTTATTAAAGAAAACATTTACGATTGTCATCTTTGCCAAAAATGTGTTGATTTGGATAAGAATATTACTTTGGAAGATTCCGATAACTTTGTTTATAGTTTAGAAACTTGGGGTCAGTTAAATAATAAAGAGATCTTAACACAAACAGCAAAAATATTAGTTGAAAAAATAGAAGAAATGGAGCAGTTAATTTAATTACAATGAGAGGCACAACAAATTATCAGATGCAACTTTTGTTGCAAGAACTTGAACCTAAAGTAAAAGATAGTAGGTTCTGGAGAAGGATAGTTAAAGATTTAAATAAACCTAGTAGACAAAGAAGAGTTGTTAACCTTTACAAAATTAATAAGTGTGTTAAAGAAGGTGAAACAATTATTGTTCCTGGTAAAGTTTTAAGTGTTGGCGATTTAAATAAGAAAGTTGATATTGCAGCATTAAACTTTTCAAGTGGTGCAAAAGAAAAAATTATTGAAGCAAAAGGTAAAGCAATGACAATCAAAGAATTATTACAAATTAATCCAGAAGGTAAGAAAGTGAGGATTTTAGGATAAAATGAAAATATATAACGGCGAAGGACTAATATTGGGAAGAATGGCTACAGTTATTGCTAAAGAGCTATTATTAGGCGAAGAAATAAAAGTTGTTAATTGTGAAAAAATTATTATTAGTGGTAAAAAAGAAAAAGTTATTGCTAACGAAAAAACAAAAAGGGCTAGAAAAGGATACCCATTAAAAAGTGCAAAGTTTTCTAGATTACCAGACAGATTTGTTAGAAGAACTATCAGAGGGATGTTACCTTGGAAAATTACTAGGGGAAAAGAAGCATATAAGAGAGTTATGTGTTACATTGGCATTCCAGAAGTTATCGCAAATGAAAAAATTATAGTTTTAGAAAAAGCTTCAGCAAAGAAGTTACCAACTTTAAAATATATTACTGTTGGAGAAGTTTGTAAAGCTTTAGGCGGAAAGGTATAAGAAAATGGTTAAAATAATTCAGGCATCAGGAGCAAGAAAAGAATCAGTAGCAAGGGCTACAATTAAAGATGGTAAAGGAAAAATTCAAATTAATGGTAAATTATTAGCCAACTTTAGTGATGAGATGTCCCGATTAAGAATTTCTGAACCTTTAGTTTTATCTGGAGATCTGATTAAGAAAGTTAATATTTCTGTTAGAGTTAATGGTGGCGGAATTAATGGTCAATCAGATGCAGTTAGATTATCTATTGCCAGAGCATTAGTTAAGTATGATAAAAAGTTAAAGAAAGTTTTTGATGATTATGATAGATTATTGTTAGTAGCTGATGTTAGAAGAAAAGAAGTTTGTAAACCAAACGACTCTAAAGCTCGAGCTAAACGACAGAAATCTTACAGGTAGGTAAATAAAAAATGATAACAATAAAAATCAATCAATTTTTAAGCAATCATTGTTCGGAGGCAGAACAATGATTATCCCAATAAGATGCTTTTCATGCGGTAAACCCGTTGGACATTTGTACGAAGAATACAAAGAGAAGATTGATAAAGGAGAAAATCCAAAGAAAGTTATCGATTCTCTAGGTTTAGAGAGATATTGTTGCCGTGGCGTTATTCTAAGTCATGTAGAATTAATTGATATGTCTGGCGAATTTAAGAAAGGATAGTTTTTTTTTAATATTATTTTAATTTAATTATTTCTAAAAGTTTCCTGGACCAAAGATTCTTCTTTTAAATTTTGGGAAAGGTTCTATTAATTCTTGACCTCTTTTTTTCTGTACTCTTAAAGTTCTTTTATCTGCTAAACATTTTGGTTTTTGGGCATTAATTTGTCCAGCTCGATAACTAGTATGATTCATGTCATCCGACAATTTATTTAAGTAATCTCTAAATATCAGTTCAATCATTCCTATTTTACCATCCGTTCTAAGAGCATTAATTTGGTAAAGATGATCATTTCCAGGACCATATTTATAGTGGTCATCGAATCCTGGTGCTTGTTCACCATGATAAATTGTAATTTTCTGACCATTTTCGTCTAAAGTATGGACCATTGCCGGTTCAGTTCTAGAATCAGGTCTTAAATTATAATCAGCTAGAGCTTTGTAAGTTTTAATTGCTAAATTCTTAGCTCCTTCTGGTGTCATGGTTACAATTTCTAAACCAAACATGTCTGTAACTTCTGGATTCTTACTTCTTGTAACAATTGAAGGATCACGTTTACTTTTTCTCTCCATCTCTTTTGTTTTTCCTATTCGAGTAATTGTTTTATTAACAAGTCGTTCTAATGTTTTCCTTCTGCCACCAATCATAATCACTTCATTTTTTCCTAAATCTCCTGAATACATAACTTCTTTATTAGCACCAATTTTAGCTAAATTACTACCTGATAAACGATCACTACTTAAAACAGAATCAAATATTCTACGATATCTTTTGATATAATTGTCAGATTTCTTCATCGCTTCCAATCCTTCTTGGAGACATCGAGGAGTGTTTCTGTAAAGAAACCCTAAATAAGATAATTGATTGTCAAAAGGAACAATTTGAGGTTGAGCATTAGGGAAAAAATCATGCCATAAAGTTTTATATGTAGACCTTAGAAAATCTTCACCATCATCAATTCTCTCCTCAAATAATGAAAGTAAGAACGATTTTTCTTCAGAGTTTAATCGATGTGATTGATATTGATTTTTAATGTATACTAATGCAATATCACCTAGATGCATCTTGCTAAAATCTGACATTCTTTCTAATTGTTCTTCATCATTACTTCTATCCATTATTTAACTAAAAAGGGCCATTTTTATAAATGTTTGGGGTTAGAACCACTATGTAATGGTGATAATGTAGGAAAATTTATAAAGTAGGATAAATAAAAACAATTTATCATGGATAGAAACAAAGCTCTCACTTTATTTGAACTTGATAGTGAATTCACTATTGAGGAAATTAAAAAGAGTTATCGCGCTTTAGCTATAAAGTGTCATCCAGACCATAATCCTGATAATCCTAATGCTGAAAAAGAATTTGGATTTTTAACTGATGCTTATAAAACTTTAATGAGTGCTCAAGGGCAAGTTGTTAATGAACTACCTGATCTTAAAAGTTCTTCTATTATCAAATCTAGATTTGCAGCTAAAGCTACTAAATTGGCAAGAAAGAAAAGAGATGCAGAACTTGAAAGACAAAAACAATCTCATCAGTATGGAAAAGAATCTAATAAAAAAGTTAAAGATGAACCCAACAATTCTTCCTCTCAAAGTTCTCATTCAAAACATTTTGACGCTTTAATTTTTTTTGATCGTTTTTCTGAAAAACCTTTATATCAACGAATTGAACCAACGGTTTATCATGCTACTGTTCTTATCAAAGATAAGATTGCTAAAGACGAGAGTTTAGAAAAAACAATTTTAAGTAGTTTAGGTTCTAGAGGAGACGATCTTATTGGCGAAAAGGTTGAAGATATTAAATCCAAAAATGATAGACAATTAGTTGCAGCATTAATTTATGCTAAACAAGTTTTTTATGATAACACAATTGATGATGGTAATAGTGATTTAGTATTTGAAATGACTCATTTTTTAGCAAATGATAAAAAAAGTTCATTAGATACAATGATTTTAACTGCTGCTGTAAGTAAAGTTGTTCTTAGTTCAGGGGGCTATTCTATTCCTTATAGGATGTCCAGTATAAGTGTAAAAGATATTTTAACAAATAATTTTAAATCTTTATATCAAGCTCTTTTACCATATTGTGAAAATTTAGTCTCTTTAGAAGATTATCTTAATGAAAAAAATCTTGATTTCAACTTAGATAACATTGTTCAGGAAAACGATTTTAGTCCAATTAAAAATATCGTTAAAGCAGCTGAATTATATATTGCTAGAATCCCTTTAAAATCCAAACTTGAAGAACTACAAAAATTATTAACTGTTGCTTTAGATGGTAAAAAACCAGAAATTGTCGCAAGTTACTTAACAAAAAGTATAACAAGTTTGACTGGAATTTATTCTAAGAGAGTATTACCAGAAAAAAAGATTTTTCAACAGTACCAAAATTATTTAGATTCAATTGAAGAAATTAAAAATGAACATAATCTTAATGATAATGAAATGCTTGATTATTTATCTGTTCCAGAAGCCATTAGTGGTTTCCGGTTTAGATATAAAATGAGTTCGTTAAACTCTTTAGCAGATTTTATGGGTGACTTAGTTACTATCATTCCTAAAGAAAAAGCATATGCCGCTTCTCGTTTAGTGGAAGCATTATCTGTTGCTTCAACTTATTGTGACAAAGGAAATACAAGAAAAGCAAAAATTCCTTGGTTAAATGTTTTTAAAGAAGTATTACCTATCTATTCTGGATATAATGAAAGAGAAAAAGCTTTATTTAATTCTGCCATGGTTTCTTTATCAAAATTAGAAAGGTCTATATCAAAAGATAAAATTCCTTTATCTGCAAACATCAATTTAATTGTTGAAACTGCAGCTTATCAGGGAATTAATATTGTTGACAAAGCTTTAAAGTGTGCTGATTCTGAAATGATGGTTGATCAGTTAGGAAATTTTTTAAATGATTATTGGCATTCAGAATTTAGAACCAAAAACCCTTTATTACAAATTAATTCACGACAAAAAGAAGCATATTCAACATTGAGAGAAATGCAAAACAAAGCTAGTTCTAGTTTACGAATTGATCCTCAACAGTTGGGAGAAATAGTTGATATTTATTTTAAAGAATAATTTAAATAATCATCAAAGTTAATCTAAGCTAATTTAGGAAGGTTTGTTGATTGAACTGAAGCCCTTCTACCAGAGTTAATTTGAGTGATTCTATCATCAACTTCAGTAGTTGAAATCCCTAAATTTTTTAATAATTTTTGAGCTTGAATAGCTTTTCTTAATGACTGTGAATTTTCTGGTGCAGCTGTTAAAACTTCTGCTAAGTGTCTTTCTTCTTCAACTAAATCTTCAGTAATTTCTTCTAAAGCAAGATCAACTCGTCCATTGTAAGGTATTACCGCATTAGTTGTGGCTTCTGGTGTTAATTGATTTCTATCATAACCAATGTTTTGATCAGGTAATAAATTAACTGTTCTTAAAACATCATGAACCCTACTAGCCAAGTCTTTTTCGTCTCTAACTCTTTGAACAACCCCAGAAAGTTCTGTCAATTGTTTCTGAGCATTTTGATGGTCTTCAACAACATTTTCTAACAAAAACATTCTTAACGAACCCATAAATTTAGCTGTGTCGCCAGTAGCTTCTAAATAATTTTCTCCTGGAGATGAACCATCAATCATTATGTAAGCTGGCCTTCTTCTTGTTTCCATTGCTCCTTCAAGAATTTCGTATATTAATCTACTTTCTTCTCTGTTAAGTTTAACTCTTGTTCCTTTTTGAATATTTTCAAATTGTTTGATATACTCAACGATGGTTGGCAAATTGTTACGAAATAATTCATTATCTAAAACTCTCTTTCCTGCTGGAACAGAACTTACAATTCCTGCTTTGTTAAAGATATCTCTCCCACCACCAAATAGTTGTCTTGCACCATCAAGATATTTTGATCTTCTGATATGTTTATTATTTGCATGAGCACCAATTCTCTCTGTAAATCTTTCCGTATAATATTCTAAACTTTGTTCTTCTCTTTTAGCTAATGCTTGAGTGCTGGTTGTTGCTGGTAAATATGCACTAACAACTTCTTGAATGATTTCTTCTTTTCCTTGTAAGTAAAGTTGATCATCTTTTTTCACTCTTTTAATCATATCGCCCATTTCTTCAGGACGAAGTACATCTTTAGCTAAATCTAAAACAGTTCCTAAGATAATTCCGTTAATTTCTGTTGGGTTTAAGTCTTTAAGTAAACCTTTTCCAAAACGTGATTCTAATTCATTTTCTTGTAAATTAGAATAATGAAAGTATAATGCAAAGAAAGGGGCTAAAGCCGGATTTTGATCTTTTGGAAGGTAGATTCTTTCCCCTTCGTTAAAACCTACTCTGGAACCCTGTCCATGATTATTCATAAAAGTTTTTGGACAAACAACATAACTTACACTTTCTCCTGCAATTTCTACTTGGATCTTATAACTATTATTATAATGTGCCTCAGTAGGATCTTCAAATCCTCTAAGTGGATTTATGGGTAATATTTCTAATTTCATTTTATTCATCTGATTATAATTATTTTGATATTAATATTATTTACTCCTCTTATTTATAAACTTTTGCGTTGAAACTACTGCCTAATAGTAATAATGTGGAAAAATTTATAAAAGAGCTAAGAAATATATTAATTAATGACACTAATAAATTTTTTTGATGGTACAAGAGATCCAAAGTATGGAAGAGCTATTCTTAAATCATTTCAAGAGATTGAAAAATATCTCCCTCTTACTGTAAGTGCTATTCCTGGACAAACTGATATTCCTGGATATAATTTAGTAAAAGGACTTGAAAGTAGAGCTTATAACCCTAGGCGTAATCAAGTACATCTGAAAAGTTTATTGAACCAATTATTATCTCGTAATCAAAATTTAGAAGGGCAGAAATCATTTATTTTAACAGAAGCTGATCTTTATGACACCAATTTAAATTGGTGTTTAGGAGCAGTATATGGTGATAGAAAAGGCGGTTCACAGCTAATTATGTCTATTAATCGAATTAATAATGCAAGAACTCTTGCTCATGTAGCTACACATGAATTTGGTCATATGTTTGGTGCTGCTTCTCAGGGAAGAAGAAATACAGTAAGTAATTTAGGAAGTCATTGTACTAATCTTTGTGTTATGCAACAAAAATTGTTTGTTCCAGAAATTGAAGCTCTGGCTGGAAGATTAGTAAATAAAAAAGACAAATTCTGTTATGATTGTCAAACTGAGTTAAGATATTGATAACACTACTCTTTTACAACAATCTTTAAATAATCTTATTTTCTTAACTATTTGTGGTAGAAGAAACTAATAAAGAGCTGAATAAAGCTAAAAGCATCCTAGATGTAGAAGAACATAACTTAACCCCTGGTATGCGCCAATATCGTGATATAAAGAAACAGAATCCAGATTGTTTAATTATGCTCAGAATGGGCGATTTCTTTGAAATGTTTTATGAGGATGCAGTTACTGCTGCTAAAGAATTAGAAATCACTTTAACCCAAAGAGGTAAGGGAGAAAAACGTGCTCCTTTAGCCGGTGTTCCATATCACGCTTTAGAAACTTACTTAGGAAGACTAGTCAAGAAAGGTCATAAAGTTGCCATTGTTGAACAATTAGAAGATCCGAAGAAAGCTAAAGGATTAGTCAAAAGAGGATTGGTAAGAATTGTTACTCCTGGAACTTTGATTGATAGTTCAATGTTAGAAGAAACTGAAAACAATTATATTATGGCCCTAACAAGTTTTGGAGATGAATATGCCATTGCTATCTGTGATATGTCAACCGGAGAATTTTCCACTACAAAAATTAATTCCGTAAATTCATTAATCTCTGAAATTGTAAGATTAAACCCTAGTGAGTGTGTTATTCCAGAATCATTAAAAGTTAATGCAGAATTAGTTTCCCAAATAAAAGATCATGGTTGTTACATTAATTCTTTAGAAGATTATTATTTCAAAGCAGAAAAAGCAAGAGAAGTTTTGTTAGAACATTTTAATTTAACAACTTTAGATTCTTTCGGCTTAGAAGATAAAAAATTAAATTTGTCTGTCTCCGGAGCATTATTAAAATATCTGATTGATACGCAAAAAAACTCTTTATCACATCTGAAAAAAATTTCCGTTTCCAGTAGAGATAAAATGGTCCTTGATTCTACTACTTTAAGAAACTTAGAACTAACTAAGAATCTTAAAGATGGAACAACAAGGGGAACACTCCTATTTGTTTTAGATAAAACAATTACTTCCATGGGTTCAAGACTAATTAAGAAATGGATTAAAGAACCTCTGCTAAACAAAAAAGCAATTGAAAATCGATTGAATGCAATTTCCGAACTAAACAAAAATGTTATTGCTAGAGAAGAAATTGTTTCTTTGTTGAGCGAAGTTTACGATTTGGAAAGATTAATTTCTCGTGTTAATTATGGTAATGCTAATCCGCGAGATTTGTTAGCTTTGAAACATTCTTTGCAACAGATTCCCGAGATTAAAGAAAAACTTGTTGGTTTAGATTCAGATTTATTAAATAAGATTGCTAACATTTCTGGAATGGAAGAAGTTGCAAATTTGATTAACTCAGCAATTAATGATGAGGCTCCAATTACAATTCGCGAAGGGGGATTTATCAAAGCAACATATAATCCTGAATTAGCTGAATTGCTTGATATTAAATTAAACAGTAAAAAATATTTGCAAGAGATTGAAGAACGAGAAAAGAAAAAAACCGGCATTTCTACATTAAGAATTAGTTATACTAGAGTGTTTGGATATTTTATTGAAGTTACTAAGAAAAATTTGCATCTTGTTCCAGAAAATTACATCCGTAAACAAACTACCGCTAATTCTGAACGATATATAACAGAAGAACTGAAATTAGAAGAAGAAAAAATTTTAGGAGCGCAGGAAAAAATTCAAGAGCTAGAATATAATCTGTTTCAAGATTTGATTAAACAAATCACTGTTCAAACTGCAGAGATTCAAGAATCTGCTTTGAAATTGTCTGTTTTAGATGTGCTTTGTTCTTTAGCAAAAGTAGCGATGGTTAATAATTATTGTCAACCAAAATTTGTTGATGAGAAAGTTGTACAATTAAGAAACAGCAGACATGCAGTACTAGAAATAATTGAAGACCGGTATATTGCAAATGATGTTGTTATAGAAAACGGTGAGATGATGATCATTACCGGCGCGAACATGAGTGGTAAATCTTCTTTAATGAGACAAGTGGCTTTAATTGTATTAATGGCTCAGATTGGTTCTTTTGTCCCTGCTGATGAAGCGGTTTTAGGAATTACAGACAGAATCTTTACTAGAGTTGGTGCGAGTGATGATTTATCTTCTGGTCAGTCAACTTTTATGGTAGAGATGAATGAAACTGCATCCATTTTAAATAATGCTACAGAGAACAGTTTAATCATTCTGGATGAGATTGGTCGAGGAACTTCAACCTTTGATGGTGTTAGTATTGCTTGGAGTGTCGCTGAACATATTTATAATCAAATTCGCGCTAAGACATTATTTTCTACCCATTATCATGTCATGAATAAACTGGAAGAAAAGTTTGCTAAGATTAGAAATTATTATCTGGCTGCTAAAGAATCTCGTGGTGAGATAGTATTCTTGTATAAATTAATGCAGGGCGGCACCGATCAAAGTTTCGGTGTCCACGTTGCCAAGTTAGCCGGTCTGCCTTATGAAGTAATTCAACGTGCAGAAGAGATTCAACAAATTCTTGAGAAAGATGATGAGATGATCAGAAAGATTAAAGCGAAGAAGATGGAAGATCAAACTAGTTTAGAAAAGTTTTAATAGATAACCATAATTCTACATTTAAAATGGTAACAATTAGACCTGGAACATTAAAAGATATAGTTAACGTAGTTGAACTATGGGAACAATTTATGGGTGAACATGATTGTGCTGTTGTAAAAAAGAATCCAAAACTTAAAGAGTATACCATTAAAAGAAAAGATGCAAAAACAAGATTCAAAAAGTTTCTTACTAAACTTATTGAAACTGAAGAAGGTTATCTTTCATTAGCTGAAGATAACGGAAAAATTGTTGGTTATAATCTTGCACGAATTAAAGATGAAATCCCAATATTTAAATTAGAAAAAATGGGTCAAATTGCAGACCTTTATGTTCAGAAAGATTATCGTGGTCAAAGATTAAGTAGCAAGTTACGTGATTCTGCTATTAAATGGTTTAAGAATAATAATATTGATGTGATGTCAATTACAGTTTATCCAGATAACCCACATGCACATTCTATTTACAAGAAATGGGGATTTATGGAATTTAAAACCGAGATGCGAAGAAAAATTTAATTCTATAAAAATGAAACTAATCCCATACTTATTAGGAACAGCACTAACATTACTTCCTTCAACAGCTCATGGAGATGATTACCAAATAGTTTCCTATAAAGCAAATAAAGAGCAAGCTTGTTTGGAATTGAGAATTAAAACCGAAATAGATGGTGCTAAAAAAGAAGAATTGGTAACCCTTTGTGATGGAACTAATGGTGACAGAGATGATAAGATTGATGATGTTATCTTTGCTGAAAGTTCAATAGATAACGTTGAAGATAGTGGTTCTTGTATCGGCGTAAATTATCAACAGCTAAGAGATGATTTAGTTGATTGTTATGTCAATACTTTTTTAGATGCAATTGAAAATAATCCTGAAAAAGTAATTCGTTTCGATACAAAAAAGAAACAAATCTATTTAGAAACAGAAGAAAAAATGTATCTTTTGTATGCAGATAAAGAAAATAAGACCCATAGATTTTGTGTAGTGGGAAATGGTTTTTCAATTTCCATTAAACAAGATCCATTTACAGATAAATTTGTTGACGATTTGTATCAGCAAGCTTTAGAAATTAAAAACAATTAATAATTACTTTTTCTTCTCAACTTTCTTCCTTTTCTTCCATTTACTTTTATCCGGTGCTTTAGCAAGAATTTCTTTACACTCTTTTTCCGTTAACTTCTTAGGATCTTTTTCTTTAGGAATTGGAGCATTCTTTTTACCGTTGGTAATGTAAGGTCCGTAAGGTCCGTTCAAAACTTTAATACCTCCTTTAAAAATGTGGATTTCTTTCTCTGCATCTAATTTTTTCTTAGCTACAATTAATTCTAAAGCTTTTTCGTGAGTTATTGTCATCGGATCATTTTCCTTAATTGAAACATATTTCTGGCCGTATTTTACATAGGGGCCAAAGCGTCCATTATTAGCTTCAATTTCTTCACCCTCATCAGTTTTTCCTAGCTTTCTGGGCAACTTAAATAATTCTAAAGCCTGTTCTAAAGTAACCTCATCTATATCGCAATTTCCTAAAGAAGCAAAATGGACTTCTTCTCCTTTTTCTTTATCTCCACGTTGAACAAGAGGACCGTACTTACCAATTCTGACTAGGATTTGCAGGCCAGTTTTAGGATCAGTTCCAAGAATTCGTAACTTTGATTTAACAACTCTTTGCAATTTTACAGATTGTAAAATCTCTTTTCCAATAACTTTTTCTTTCTTCTTAAATTCAGCAAGTAACTTGGTTAAGAATTTCTTTGCTTTCTCTAAAACGTTTTCTTGTTTCTCTTTACCTTGACGAATTTTTTCCATATCTGCTTCAAATTCTGCAGTTAAATTTTCATCAACAATAGTGGGAGCATATTTTTCTAAAACCGCAACAGTTTCCATACCTAATTTTGTAACAAAAATTTTAACTCCTTCAACATATCCTCGTTGAAATAGTCTGTCTAAAATATCAGCACGAGTAGCTTTTGTACCTAAACTCTTTTTCTCTAACTCTTTAATGATAGAACTCTGATTAAATCTATTCGGAGGTTGAGTTTCTTTATCCTCTTTAAAGATTTTTTTAACATTAATAACTTCATTCTCTTTCAAATCAGGAAGGGTAATTTCTTCTAATTTCACATACGGCTTATAGAAAACATGCCAATTCTCTTCAACAGTTCTTGTTCCTTTAGCAATAAAGATTTCTTCTTTAACATCTAAAGAAACTTCCATAGTTTCTCTAACTGCAGGTTCGGCAAAAGTTGCCATGAATCTTTTAACAACTAAATCGTAAATTTTTTGTTCTCGTTCTTTTAATTCTCCTGGCACTTGTCCAGTAGGATATATAGCGGGATGGGCAGGATCAGTTTTCTTACCATTATTTGGTTTCAAAGAACCTTTCTTCAACAGTTCTTTACATAAGCCTTCATAATTCATTTGTCTACTTAAATCTGTTAAGATTTTCTTGAACCCTAACTTTGGATCTAATTGTTGCGAAGAAGTTCTTGGATAAGAAGTAACTCCTGCTAAATATAATGATTGAGCATGATTTAAAGTTTCTTTTGGAGTAATCTTGAATAAGTTATATGCTTCTGATTGTAAGTTTGTTAAATTGAATGGAGTTGGTGG
>JABJOX010000054.1 GCA_018664115.1 Candidatus Woesearchaeota archaeon | reverse complement strand
TTGAAACAGTTCTATGGCAAACATTTTTTAGTCCCCTTGCTTAAAGTTTCTTTTAAGATCATTTTTATTTCTTTTTTCCTTTTTTCTTGTTTTTTTCTTTAGTTGTTTTCTGATTCTTCTTCACATTTTTCTTCTTCTCAACTTTACTTTTCTTCACTTCAACTTTATTATTACCTCTTTTCCCAAACGGTTTCTTTATCCATCCCCAATAAGAGAAACTCTCTCTAGCTAATCTCGCTTCTAATACGGGTACAGAATGTTTTATTTCTGCAATTCTTTCTTCATACTTTAATACACGATCGTGGTAAGTATCGGTATTAATTTTATGGGCAACAAAACATTCTTTTTGTAAAGATTTAATTAATTCCATGGTTTTCTTTAAATCCAATTTTAAATGTCTTATTCTACCTTTCAAGTATCTTTTTCTTGATTTGGCAAAGATCATTGGTGTAATTAAAGCTAATATTAAAACAACAACCAATACTAGTAACCAATTTCTAACAAAAAAGTTTTTCCCCAACATTGCAACTGTACTTAATCTAATTCGTTCCACGCTTGCTTTATTAATCTCATCTTTTGCTTCATCTAACATTTCGTTTGCGTCTTCAAACTGTTCTAATGAGAAAGCGTTCATTGATTCGTGCATCATGGTGTCAATTTTTTTCATGTTCATGCCTTTATCTTCCACTACTTGTTTTTTAATTTCAAGTAATCTCATTTTATCCATGAAATCTATTTTTTGTCTTTTGGTGTAACTAATTAATTGTGTTACTTCAAACACGTGTTCATAATCTCCATCTGTAAATGAGTTTTTGGCCTCTTTAAGCGCATCATTAGGAAACAAAATTGGGAAATTAAGGTCTTTCATATCCTCAATTTCTAATTCCGCTTTTTTAATCGCTTCTTCTGCCGCTTCTTTTGAGAGATCATCCGGTTCCTGATATGTAAAACCGCTGGGGGCAATATCTACAACACTAAAAGCGCTGGTAAAACCACTAGTAACCCCTCCCTGTTGCAAAACTGCAACCATGCCTATTAAAGCAACTAAAATTATTATTCCCGAAATCAAATATTTTTGTTTATTCATTTTTATCTCCCTCTTTTTTTTTAATTATTAATTTTATCATTTTTCCCATCATCAAGTTAATTTTCTTCTTCTCTTTTTTTTAATAATCTTAAATTAATAAAATAAATTTAATTAAACTTACTTCTTGCACGCTTTTCCTTTTTTTTATTTAATTGTAATGACTTTATCAACAAACATCCCGCATTTCTGAATCATGCTTTTATGTTCTGCTACATCTAAAGCATAGAAAACACCTTTAGTTCCACTTTTTTTAATCGTGCTTGCTAAACTAGAAATAAATCTTGAAACAGTTTCTGCTTTGTTATAAGTTAACAGATTTGTTAATGAATCAAAAACTAAATAATCTAAATCATGTTTGAGAACTTTTCTGATCACTAAAGATAATTCTGTTAAAGCTCCTGGTGAACTGACATGAATGGATTGTTCGTCTTTACTGCTTGTACCTAAAGATTTTGAGATGGCATCAACAAAAATAACATTTTCCATCTTCACTTTCTTTTTACTAAAACTTTCATTTAATGAAGCAGACGTTTTGTTGGTAGTTACGTAACATAACTTTTTTTGAGATAACTTTTTAGCAATTTTTGATGAAGTGCCACCGTACTTAGTGCTGGGAATGATTACTAAAACAATTTTATTTTCTCCCAATTCTTTGCCTATATCCATTTTATCCCACCAACTTCTTTACTCTTTTGACTAAGTCTTTAATATCAAAAGGTTTCTGGATAAAGTCAACAATGTTCTTTTGTCCTAATAATTTCTCCTTTTCCGCTTCTGAAGTCCGTACTACACTCAAATATGAAATTTTTACATCTTTTATTTTTTTAACAATTTCTCTTACTGGCGTTCCAGGCATCATGATGTCTAAAAGAATTAAGTCTGGTTTTCCTTTCTCTAATTTCTTTAAACAATCATCACCATTTACTGCTGTAATTACTTCATAACCCTCTTTTTCAAGAATTGTTTTCACTGATGATCTAATATCAGCTTCATCATCAACCACCAAAATTATTTTCTTTGCCATTTTTCTTACCTCATTTACAATTTTTAATCAAATTATGTTATTATCTCTTTATATTTTACTATTTCATTATTCTAGATTATTATTCTAACCCCTTACCACCAAATTATTTTGGTAAGCGGGAAAAAGTATTTTTTCTTCAACGCTTACTCTTTTTTTAACTACTTTAATTATTCCTTGTAATTGTGCTTTGAAATTCTGATCCTTAATTAATTTAGAAACTTCTTCTTTCTCAAAATCAGCAAAAAATTTTAAAGCCACTTTAGAGATCGCTAACATTTCTTCAGAAAAACTTTTTCCTAACTCGTTCATCTCTGCATTTTTTGCTTTCTCAAACGCAGGATACAATAAACTATCTTCCAGTTTTAGATGATTTAGTAAAACCGATTTAAATTCCCTTAATTTTGGAATTAATTTAGAATTTTCTTCAGTTTTCTTTGTTTCAGCAAGAATTTCTTCAAGTAAATAAATAATTTGTACATGTTCTTGTTTCAATTGTAAGATTAAATCCATTTTTGACCTCTTTTGACTTATTTTTAACTTAATATTTTATATTAACTTAAAAGAAAGTAATTTGTTATTTAAATATTACGTTTAATTTCACTTAACTTAGATTTCAATTTCCCTTCAACAAATCCAGCAATACTTTTCAAATTCTCAATATCCTCTCCATTATACGCAATAAGCAAATCTAAATATTCACGATCCCCAGAAGCATGAAATGCTTTCCATAAATCTACGGGATTACCATAAAGATGTGCTGGTCTCCCCAACCCCAATCTCTTCTCCACTTCTTTCAATCCACCAACTAACTCTAAATTAACACAAAGTTGTTTCAAGTCTAGATGAGCAACTTTAACAACAACGTCCATTTGCTTTCTCAACTTTGGCAAATCAAACGCCCCACCATTGAATGTAACAATCAATTTATACTTAGATAACTCTCTTTCAATCTCTCCTTTAGACAAATTAACTCCTTTGACAAAATAATTACTATTGTAATAATCAGAAATCCCTACTAAGATAACTTTCCCAAGAGAATCAACTTCGATATCTAAATAACCTGCTTCCTCCTTAAAATAGTCATACAATCGCCACATCTCCACAGCAGGCAATTTTCCAACAAAGTAAAATGAATCATCATTAACCAATGCTTCTTTAGCTTCTTTTATCTTCCGATTATAATATTCTTTGCTTCGCACAGAAATTCCTTTAATTTTATCAACACGAAGAAAATCGTTCCAATCTTTTACCCCTGAGTTCCAAATATTTTCTTCTCCTTTTCTACCAATCTTCTCCAAAAAGATAAATGATTTTCTAATCATAATTATTTTAAGAACAAACTAGTTTAAATATTTATCTTTCTTTACCTCACAGGGACAGGAAATTTTTATAAACTCCTCGACATTCTACTTATTTCCTACTGTTCACGGGAGAATTGATTTCACTTGTTGATGTCTTCGGATTGATGCTTGTGTTTGATGCTTCGGACGTGGAGAGTAAGATCTGCTGTTCGCAGGAGAATTGATTTCACTTGTTGATGTCTTCGGATTGATGCTTGTGTTTGATGCTTCGGATGCGTTCAGTGAAATTTTCTTTTTTTTAATTACGATAAAAGATACTTTTATTAATCTAAAATATTTTCTCTAACAAGAAGATGGACTATCTATTATTTTTCCTGATTATTATCGGAGCAGCTTTTTTTCTTCCGGAACTAGCTAAAAAGATTCATATCCCTTATGTTACTTCTATTATCATCGCCGGAATACTTATTGGTCCACATGGATTTAAACTTCTAGACCTGGGAGAAATAGCTTCTTTTTTAGCTTTCCTAGGAGCAATTTTCTTGATGTTTACAGCAGGGTTGGACGTAAAATTGTCCTCATTAAGAAGAATAGGTAAGAAATCAATTATTATTGCTTTGTTTAACGGAATCATTCCGTTCATTACTGGTTATTATATTGCAAACTTTTTTGGTTACGATTTAATTACTTCATTAATTCTTGGGGCAATCTTTGTTTCGTCATCAGTAGCGATAATCATTCCTTCATTAAAAGAAACTAAGCTTGCAGATACAGATTTGGGAAAAATCATTGTCAGTTCTACTGTCTTTGAAGATGTAACTTCCCTTTTGATCTTAGCTTTCCTTTTGCAACACATAAGTCCAGATCCAATATTACCTCTCGTTTCCTATATCCCTCTTGTACTTGTTTCGTTAGTATTATTATTTTTCCTCTTACCAAGATTACAGAAATTTTTCATTAAACAAAAAAAGGAAACTCAAAAAGAAGATGTTTTTGAAGGTGAACTGAGGTTTATCATTATTGTTTTGATTATTACCGCTTTATTGTTTGAGCTATTAGGCATCCATGCAATTATTGCCGGTTTTTTTGTTGGCCTCTTCCTTTCTGACGCAATTAAACATCGATTAGTCTCAGAAAAGATTTATACTATTAGCTACGGTATCTTTATCCCAATTTTCTTCCTTGTTATCGGGATGAAAACAGACATTTTGACTTTTCTGACGATTGAAAACATAATTATTACTGGAACAATTGTTTTTGGTTTAATCCTCGCGAAATTTATCAGCGGATTCTTTGGCAGTTTAATCGCTGGGAATTCAAAACATGAAAGTTTAATTGTTGCCTCAGCAACAATTCCTCAGTTATCAACAACGTTAGTTGTGGCTTTAGTAGCTGAACAGTTTGGATTGTTTGATAATGTCTTATTAACTTCTATCATCATTTTATCAATAATCACTACTTTAATCAGCCCTTTCCTCATAAAATTATTCCATCGCCTATTGGAGAAAAAGAATGAACAGCAAAAATTAGAAGGTGAAAAACATTTACAAGGCATAAAAAAAGAAACTAAACAATTGCAGAAGAAAGAAAAGAGAGTTAAACATAAAGAAAAAAAAGTCAAGCTAGAAAAAGAAAAGTCAAAAAAACATACAAAAGACATCAAAAAACATAAGAAAGAAATTAAAAAAATTAAAAAAGTTATTAGAAAAAAGAAGGTTATTCGGAAGAAAGTTAAGAAATAAAAATCAGAAAGGTTTATTAAATAAAAAACATTCATTCTAACCAGATGGTTAATGTAAAAAGAGAGGGGATAATTCTTAAACCAACCAAATTACCCTTTGAAAATAAAGGTGTCTTTAACCCTGCTTGTATTCGGGTAGGTAAATATGTCCATATGTTTTATCGTGCTTGGGATAAAAATCAACGTTCTACTATTGGTTATTGTAAGTTAGATGGCCCATTAAAAGTTGTAGAAAGAAATAAAAAACCTTTCTTTCCAAAAAAGAAACATGACGAATTACATTATGAAGATCCCCGTATTGTTAAAATTGGAAAAAAATATCATTTAACTTATATTCTTTATGATGGTTTAAATGTTCACATTAACCACAAAACTAGTAACGATTTGAAAACTTTTAAAGACCTTGGTTCACTTTCTCCAGAAATAACTTATGTTGAAACTGAACAACTCTTTCAAAAACGTTCTAGAGAATTAAAAGAGCGATATTTCCTGTTTGCTTCTCATTATAAAGCAAACGTTGGCCCAGATGTATTAATCTGGGATAAAGACGCTTTCCTTTTTCCTAAAAAGATTAAAGGTAAGTATGCTTTAGTCCATCGTATTCTCCCGGACATTCAAATTGCTTACTTTAAAGACTTTAAAGATTTAAATTTGAGTTATTGGAAAAAGTATTTTAGAAATCTTCCTGACCACGTTCTTTTACAATCTCGGCATTGGTTTGAAAGTAGAAACCTTGGTGGTGGTTGTCCTCCGATTGAAACTAAGCATGGCTGGTTATTTATTTATCATGCAGTGGATGATATGGATAAAGGTAAAACTTATCGTGCTGGAGCAGCTCTCCTTGACAAGAAAGATCCAACTAAAGTAATTGCCCATCTTCATGAACCTTTACTTTCTCCAACTGAGAAGTGGGAAAGAATAGGTAATGTTAACAATGTGGTTTTTCCTACTGGGGCCGCACAATTTGGAGATCGACTTTACATTTATTACGGCGCAGCAGACAAATATATCGCTGCCATTTCCGTTGACATGAAAGAATTGTTGGACGATCTTCTCCACAATCCTAAAAATAAACAATTCAGATAAAATAAAATAAAATAAAATAAAATAAAATAAAATAAAATAAAATAACAATCCACAATCCAAAACAACAAAATAACAAAACATCAAAATAACAAAATGAAACCATTCGTTATAAAAAAACCGTGGGGTGAATTCATTCAGTTTACCCATGATGAAAAAAGTACAGTTAAGATTTTAGTGGTTAAACCAAATGAAATTTTATCATTGCAAAGCCATAATACACGGGCTGAATTTTGGTATGTTATTGAAGGGACACCACATTTTGTAACTGGTAAATCAACAAAAAAGTATAAAGCCGGTGATTCTGTTAAAGTTGCAAAAAAAACTAAACATAGAATTATTAACAAATCCAAAAAATTGGTTAGAGTTCTTGAAATTTCTACTGGGATTTTTGATGAAAATGATATTATTCGTTACGAAGACAAATATCAGCGTGTAAAGAAGTAAATAGTTCATCCATATTTTTCTCTCTTCGAATACAAAGTTCATTTCCAGCAGAAGCTTGCCAATTAACTACCTCTTTCTTCCAATCCCCATCCAATTTTCCAAAAACAACTTTAATCTCGGAATCATTACAGTTAAAAATCAAGATGTGAGGTATTTCAGATAAATATTTTTTCCCTGCAATCATGTAAGCTAGAAGAGAATGGTGGCCATCAAATAATATTAATCCCTCTTTCATTTGTGCTAATTTAATATTGGGCCATTTCCCATCTTCAAATATATCTTTTCCATTTTCAATACAACTGACCATATTTCTAATTCTTTCTAAACAACAAATACCTTCTTTATTATGTAAGTTAATAATTGAACCTAAACGGACCTCATTTTCTTCTATTTCATTTTCCCCGTTTTCTCTCTTCTCATTCTTTTTCTTCTTATCAAAGTTAATTCTTTCAATTCTTTCCTCTTCAATTATTTTTACGGCTTGATAAATATCTTCAGCAACAACTTCTTTTTGAAAAGAATAAATCATTTCTTTTCTGGGATAACAAATTTTAATATTTTTGTTCATTTCATACATTAAATTAGTTGGGTTAATAAAATTGTTGGAAAAAATCATCATAAAAATAACCCGAATAACCCCACATAAACCTAAATCTTTATATTAAATAAGAGTTTTTTCTATTAAAAAGATGGTTGAAGAAAACTGGATACTTTACATGAGTACGTATCCACCAAGAGAGTGTGGGATTGCAACTTTTACTCAAGATTTAACTAAAGCAATTGATAAAAAATTATCTTCTAACTTTAAAACTAAAATTTTAGCACTTAATAAAAATTCTACTAATATTTACAATTATCCAGATAATGTTATTTTCCAACTTGATGATGTAAACATTGAAGAATATATGGAAACTGCAAAGAAAATTAATCAACTTCCACAAATTAAGTTGGTAAACATTCAACATGAGTTTGGCATTTTTGGCGGAACTTATGGAAATTATTTAATTCCCTTTCTTGAACTTTTACAAAAACCAGTAATGGTTACTTTTCATTCAGTTCTTCCTGATCCTGACGATACGTTAAAACAAGTTGTTCAATCAATAGCTAAAAAAGTTTCTTGTATTATTGTGATGACTCAGAAAGGTGTAGAAATTTTACAAAATGATTATGACATCAAAACAAAAATAAAAATAATTCCGCACGGAATTCCTACGGTCCCATTCACACCAAATAAAGAAATTTTTCAAGATAAATTTCTTCTAACTTCTTTTGGCCTAATTAGTTCAGGCAAAGGTTACGAATACGTGATAGATTCTTTACCAGAAGTTGTTAAAAAATTTCCAAATTTGCTTTATTTGATCTTGGGTGAAACTCATCCTGTAGTCAGAAAGAATGAAGGGGAAAAATATAGAAATATGTTGGAAAGTAAAGTTAAAGAGTTAGGTTTACAAAACAATGTTAAATTTTATAACAAATATCTTACTATTGAAGAAATAATTAAATATTTACGTAATTCCGATATTTATCTTTCTCCAAGTCTTGAACCACGACAAATAACTAGTGGAACTTTATCTTACGCTTTAGGTTGTGGCGTTCCTGCTATTTCAACTCCGTTCCTTCACGCTCAAGATATTATTAATCATGAACGTGGACTTTTAACAAAATTCAAAGACCCTTCTTCTTTTACCGAGGCAATCATAAAAATACTTTCTGACCCAGCCATGAAAGAACAAATGAAAAAGAACGCTTATGCTTACACTAGAAACATGACCTGGCCTAATGTTGCGTTATCTTATTCAAACCAATTTGAAACTCATATTAATAATAAATTTAACAATGATTTACCAGAAATAAAATTAAATCATCTTACCAAACTTACCGATAATTTTGGAATCATTCAATTTGCTAACCACGATGTTCCAGATATAAATTCTGGTTATGCTTTGGACGATAATGCTCGAGCGATGATTGTTGCCGCAAAACATTATCAAATCTATCAAGATCAACATTCATTAAATCTAATCGCAACTTATCTTAATTCTATTAGTCATGTACAACAAGAAGATGGAAGTTTACTTAACCTTACAAATTATAAAAGAGAAATTACAGAATTTAGTGATGATGCTCACGGAAGAGGATTGTGGGCCCTGGGCTATTTGATAAGTATTCCAAATATCCCAATAGATCTCAAAAATCATGCCCAACAAATTTTTACTAAAGCTCTTCATATTGCTGATAAAATCACTTCTCCTCGAGCAGTTGCTTTTACTATTCTTGGACTTTATTATTTTCAACAAGTAAATTTTTCTTCTAAAAACCAAGAAAGAATTAAGAAATTTGCTGATCATTTGGTTTCTTTGTATCATGATAGTGCTTCTCCTGAATGGCAATGGTTTGAAAGTTCTCTATCGTATTCCAATAGTAAGTTACCCGAAGCATTATTGTACGCTTATCTTGCTACCGGCGAAAATAAGTACTTACAGGTTGCTAAAACCACTTTAGATTTTTTATGTGAGACTACTTTTGAAAATGGTTTTTTTATCCCTGTCGGTCAAAATGGTTGGTATGTTAAAAAAGGTCAAAAAGCTTATTTTGATCAACAACCGGTTGATACTGCTTCTATGGTTCAGACGTTAACTTTGGCTTACCAAATTAGTCAAAATAAAGATTATCAACATAAAGCAATAACTGCTTTTCATTGGTTCTTGGGAAACAATTCTTTGAAGCAAATGATTTATAACGAATCTACTGGCGGTTGTCACGATGGATTAGGAGAATTTTCAATTAACCTTAACCAAGGTGCAGAATCTACAATCTCTTATCTGATGGCAAGATTAGATTTAGAAAATGAAATTAATTTTGTTAACCAAACAAATTTACCGTCTAATTTAATTGCTCCTCTTACCGAAGCATTTAATAGTAAGAAAAATATCCTTAAAGCTAATGACCGGAATATTTCACGCCTATGATGTTCGAGGAGTTTTCCCTTCTCAACTTAACGAAAAAATTGCTTATCAGATTGGGAGAGCTTTTGTAACTTTTATGAAAACAAAGTCAGTTCTCGTTGGTAGAGATGCCCGAATTTCTTCAATTAAACTTTATCGTGCTCTAATTAAAGGAATTACTGATCAAGGTGCTAGTGTAATTGATATTGGTCTTTGTACAACTCCTTTATTCTATTTCGCTTCCAGAAAAGCACAATCATCAATTATGATTACTGCTTCCCATTTACCTAAACAATTCAATGGCTTTAAATTTTGTCGAGAACATGCTATTCCTATTAGTGAAAAAGATGGGTTGAAACAAGTTGAGAAATTAACCAACAATAATGATTTTAAAATTTCAAAAAAGAAAGGAAAAATTTCACACACCAATCCGATGGCCGAATTTGTTCGTTTCAATCATAAGTTCTTTAAAAAACAGTCAACCCCGAAAAATAACAAAATTAAAATAACTAAAAAAATAAAAATAATTTTAGATTCTGGTAATGGTATGTCTGGCTACACTTTTCCAAAAGCTGTTAAAAATTTAAAATTCATAAAGTTAATTGTTCAACATGGTAAATTAGATTTTTCGTTCCCTAATCATATTCCTAATCCTTTAATGTTTTTTACGTTAAAAGATTTGCAGAAAAGAGTAATAAAAGAGAAAGCAGACTTTGGTGTTGCTACAGATGGCGATGGTGATCGTTGTACTTTTGTTGATGAAAAAGGAAAAGTTATTTCTCCCGATTTAACTACTGCTCTTATTGCTATACAATTATTAAAACAACACCCTCATGCCAAGATTATGTATGATGTCCGTTGTTCAAAAGTTGTACCTGAAATTATTAAAAAGCACGGCGGTAAAGCAATCATGTCCAGAGTGGGCCATTCGTTTATTAAGAAAAAGATGAGAACCAATAAGATTATCTTTGCTGGAGAATTATCAGGACATATGTATTACTCTGCTAACAATTTTACTGAAGGTCCAATCATTTCCATGGCTTTAATTACAAATTTGCTTAATGATTCTAAACAACCTTTATCTTCTTTAGTTAAACCTCTTCGTAAATATTATCATTCGGGCGAGATTAATAGAAAAGTTAAAGACAAAACTAAGATTATTGGTAATGTTGAAAAGAAGTTCAAATCAAAAGCCCAAAAAACTTTACATCTTGATGGTTTATCTATGTATTTTAAAGATTGGTGGTTTAGTTTAAGAGAAAGCCATACAGAAGACCAGTTACGCCTGAATTTGGAAGCTAACTCTTCTAAATTGATGCAAGAAAAGAAACGAGATATTTTGAAGATGATCAAGTAATACTTCTCTTAAACAATAAGTTTTATATACTTCTTTTCTCCATAAAATCATAACACATAACAAATTATAACAAATTATAACAAATCCATGGGGGGTGGAAAAATGGTAAATCTATTATTGTTTGGATTATTGAATCCAATTGTTATTGCAATTGTATTAATTGTTCTGGCAAGTTTGAAAGTTGTTAAAGAATACGAACGAGGAGTGAGGTTCACTTTAGGAAAATATACTGGGATGATGAAACCTGGTTTGAGAATGGTAATTCCAGTAATTCAGTCTTGGGAAAGAGTTGATTTAAGAGTTAAAGCGGTTGACGTTCCTGATCAAGATTGTATTACTAAAGATAATGTTTCTGTAAGAGTTAACGCAGTTCTCTATTTTAAGGTAGCAGAAGCAGAGAAAGCAATTATTGGAGTAGAAAATTACTTCTATGCAACATCTCAGTTATCGCAAACTACTATGCGAGATATTGTGGGAGAAGTTACTTTGGATGAACTTTTGAGGGAAAGAGATGAAATCTCAAGGAAGATTCAAACAATTGTTGATAAAGCAAGTGACCCTTGGGGTATTAAAGTAGAGTCTGTTGATTTGAAACATGTAGAGCTTCCAGATAACATGAAGAGGACGATGGCTAAAGAAGCTGAATCTGAGCGGGAGAAGCGAGCAGTAATCATTAAAGCAGAGGGAGAAGTTCTGGCTGCTAGTAATATGTCTAAAGCTGCTACAATGCTTGCTAAGGCGCCTGGTGCTTTACATCTGAGAACTCTGCAAAGTATTAATGACATGAGTTCAGATCAAAGTAATACGATTGTTTTCGCTGTCCCTTTAGAAATCTTGAAAGCTTTTGAAGGGATGGGTAAGAAGTAGTTTTTTTTCTTTTTCTTTTTTTTCTTGAAACTTATTTATCACTTGTATTTTTAGGATGAATAATCTTCTATAAATTCATGGTAACCGAGATAAATCAGTACCAAAATAGTTATCACCAAAATTCTTAACAAGATTAAAAATATGCTTAGCTTTAGTTTCCAATGAACTTTTCCCAGGTGTTCCTGGTGGGTCCTCTTCACTAGTTATTTTAGTTGATCCAATGCCAACTAACTCTCCTTTATCATTAAAACAAGGCGCTCCACTTAAACCATAATTTAAAGGAACGTTACTTTGAAATGAGTCATATAGGTCATTTCCTGGATTGCAGCTTAAACTAACAGTAGGAGTGATCACATGGCCCATTACCTTAGTTAATTTGCCACTTTGATAACCTTCCATAGTAATTTTTTCTCCTTCAACGGGGTCTGTTGTTTGAAAATTAAACAAATTAGGTCCACCCTCACTATCAATCATTGCTTTAATTATTGTTAAATCATATGGTGGCATATTTCCGCTAAAAGTTATATCTATAGGGTATCTGTTACCCTTTCTATCTTGAATACAGAAATCCTCTTTCACTTTTTTCATTCGTACATCAAGAGGTTCTTCACTAAGTTTTTGCCAAGTGTTAAGATGATTTTTTATTGTATGATAAGAAGTTACTATTACTCCTGTTGAAGTTAGTAATAAACCTGTTCCAGTATTATGCCAATATTGAATCTGTCCGTCAATAATTCTTTTTTTATCTCTGTTTCTAAAACATAACTTTACTACGTTTTGTGAAATTGTTTTTTTAGAATCTTTTTCTGTATGAGTTCCATTGGATTGAACAATTTCTTCTATTGCTTTAGAAGTTTTTTCAAAATCTTCTTCTTGATCGAATAACATGTTTCATATTCAATAGTTTCATCTATTTAATAGTTGTGGAAAATAATTTTTAATTGACTATTTAAAAAATATGATTAATCAGAAAATTTTCTAACAATCAATTCTCAGAAAACAATTGTTCATACATTTGTAACACTTCATCATCTCCTAAATCGCTGTGGGCAATGTATTCTAAATCAATAATATTAACAGGATTCAAATCATTATCCCCCACATTTAATCCCAATGATTCTTCAATTATTTCACCTAGCATTGATTTGTAAACTCGGTCAATTTCAGTTCCAGAAACGTCATCTAAATCTACGTTTCTTTCATAGACTAATGCTTTAAGTAAAGGTGAACAATTATTTAGACAAAATGTATCCTCATTAATCTCTACTGCTTCTGAATGAGCATCCATTCCTTTTTCTAACATTTCCCAGAATATTTCTGTTAGCCCTTGATAAATTGTTGTGCTTTTAATGTCTGGAATGACTTCCAATAATTCTGCGGGTAAATGGTCTCTTGCTAAATGTAATTCACCGACTAAAGTAAAAATTTTAGAATTTGGATTATCTCCCAAAACCTGCTGATGCTTTTTGGCCCAAAATTTATCTCTTTCCCATAATGTATTTTTGGTATCAATTCCATAAACTGGAACTTTTCTTTCTCTGGCATATTCTAAAATTAATGATAGTCCTTGCCAAGAATATTTTCCTTCTCCATTATCATTAAAAACTTTCTTTAATTGATCATTACCAATTTCTCCTCGTAAATAAGAATCAAGATGTTTTTGTTTTTTAGTTTTAAAAGCCTCTAACATAATTACTGTTTGGGAATCTTCATTTTCTTCTATTAAAGAAATAAATCCGTTCTTAGCAACCCTTAACGGATGAAAATCACTTACATAAACTAAATCAGATCTTTTAATGGTTTCATTAATTTTTTCTAAAGAAACTGGTTTTATAGTTTGAAATAAATTATTAACAAAACTTTGATAATATTGTTCTACTTCTGATCCAACTTCTTCTTCACAATATAATGCTTCTGGTCCCAAAATACTTCCATAAGCTATTTCGTAATTCCATTTAAACAATTTACGGAAGTTACTAATTCCTCTCTTAACTTCTGGTTCTAGGTGTAATTCTGATTTTAATTCTAATTTCCCTGAATAAAATTTATTTTGACCTAAATCTTGCATTTTAATCTCCCCAAGAATCAGTTTTTATAAAGTTTCAGGTGATTTTCCCAAAATGTTCAAAATTCTAAAAGAATTTTCTTACTCTTCAAATCAATCCCTTTAATCTTTTTAACTTTTTTCAATTCTTTCTCAATCTCTTTCCAATCTTTTCCTTCTTTCCGCGCAGAGTTAACAAAGTCAATGATTTTTTGTAAAGGTTGATAATTATCGTAAATTGTTTCCCCTTTCTTCGTGTTTGATTCAATCTTCACTTCCTGTTTCTTGATGGACTTTGTTTGACCACTAATGATTCTTTTCGCAGAAAGAATCTTTTGTTCATAAGGAGATATAATCTCAAACGGATTTAAAGTGTCAATCGCTTCATTGTAAGTTTTAGTTTTTTTATCTAACACCACGGCTTCATTTTTCAATTCAAAAGGAGTTATCTCTTTCTCATAAATAAATCCGGAAGGTTTCTCAATTAATTTCAATAATGCTTTAATCCCTTTAACAAGTGATTTAACTTCTTTTTCAGTAACATCTTTTTGTAATTTATCTTTATCAACTCCAGCCAGAGTACAAATTTCTTCTGCATATAATCCGCCGAATCCCATTTCTGTAGCCATTGAAGTTGCTAAATTTTTCTTCTCACTTTTCTTCAACACAGACGATAACTCTTTTTCATTCATCTTTTTCCAATCAATTCCCGGCGCAGGAAAAGTATATTTCTCTTTCACTCTGATATTACGATCTTTCCACTTCTTTTGTTCGAGAGCAGCAATAATCATATCTTTAGAATCAGTTAAAATTAAATTTCCTCGAGAGAATAGTTCAATAATCAAATAATACTTATCTGCTTTCTCAATTTCAAAAACAATAATTCTTTCAGAACCTTTCTGCTCAATTTTTTTGATAAAAGCGTTATTAAGATATTTACGTAATTGCATACAAAATGAGGATGGTTTTAACGGCGTTTCTTTCCGCGAAGTTAAACATAAAAATTTACCCGGAACAATTTTCAACAATTTTTTCCCTTCACCCATTGCGTGTAATTGGAAGAGTAATTCCATCTTTTCTTGATGGTAAACCTGCGATATTCTACCTTTTACTAAAAACTGCAATTCATTGATAATTGCTACTAATTCCAGGGAAGCTATGCCTTTCTTTGTCATGATTATACTTAATTACCTATATCTTTATAAATTTATTTTCTTCGTTCTAGTTTATGGGATTAGTTGGAAAAATATTGGCCGAAACAATTGAAACTTCTTTAAGGGTACTTCCGATGGTTGTTGATCATCTTTTAGAAGTTAAAGGAGAGATAGTTTACCAGAGAATTAAAACTGATATTGCTTTAAGTTGTCTTCCTAAATTTCATAATGCTGTAGTTATTGATACTAAAACAGAACAATGGAAAACAGCAGAAAATTTAGTTTATGCTCAACAAAAAGTAGATGAAATGAAAAATCCTTCTTATTGTTATCTTCGTTCTTTAGACGATCTTGGCTTATTCTTAGATAAATACTTGTTAAAAAAGTAAGAATAAAAAATAAATAAGGGCCCGGTGGGACTCGAACCCACGATCTAAAGCTCTGCAGGCTCTCGCATTAGCCACTTTGCCACGGACCCTTGATAGTTATTTATTTGTATCTATTTATATAATTTCTGGTATTATTTGTGAACATTCTCCTTCCAAAAGAGAGAGCCTTTCAGGAAGAGTTATTCTGGGGATATAATAACCTAACTTTTTCCAGAGTAAATATTTGCTCCAATTTTTTTCACTACTAAATCCGATTTCTGTTATCCATTTTTGAAGCATTTCTGTTCCGCTTAAATAAATCACTATTGATGAACGATTTTTATGGTTTTGAACAGAAAATCCATTTTCTTTTAGTATTTTAATAATTTGATTAGCCAATTTTATACTAACTGTAGTAATTTCTAAACGAGGATAGGTGGGTTTATTAGTTGTAACTTTTGATTTAGAGAAGTAAAGACACCCATCAGTTTCAAATATTCCTCTAAGAACATGTTTTGATTTCTCCCAGGTCATTAAGTGGTTAGGAATTTCTACCGTGTAAGTTTTATTATTTGTAAAACCATACTCATTTTTCAAGAAGTAAACAAATTTCTTATTATTAACAATTAGCTTTAATCCTTTTGATCCATCTTTATAAGAACGTTCAAATACTTTTGGTGTGAGGTTAAATTCTTTTTGAAGAAAAATAGAAATCTTTTCATAATAATTCCTTTCCTCAACGACATTGCCCGTTATTTCAACCCTATATGCTCTTAGATGGGGATAATCCATTAAACAACCATCTCCAATCATTACACCAATGAATTCATATAAGTTAAATTTCATTTTTAATCACCTCTTTGTTTTACACAATTGAAAAAATAAAGAGTGATTTCAAATGAGTATTAATGATTAATAAACTTTGCCCGGACTTGACCAGTGGGGTGTGCGTAGTAAAACAACGATTTTACTAGTACACCAATAGAATCTCCGTTCTATTGAGTGTGGGACAAAAAAGTCAAAAGAAAATGGGCCTGGAGGGATTCGAACCCACGACATTCAGCTATCTTTGCAAAGCATAGAAGGCTGACGCCCTATCCAGGCTAGGCCACAGGCCCAATAAATGATTAAATTGCTAGGTAACTTTTAAACATTTCGTTTGAAATGGACTAAAAAACAGAAAGTTTTTTATGGAAGTTTCGCTGTAAATAATAAAATGAATCAAGCTATCTTTTATGAAGAAAGAAACGTGACTGCTAAAGGCCTAGATCCAAATAATAAAATCAATGAAGATAAACTCAAATCTTACATTTTCAAAGAAGATTATAATAATCTAAACTTACTAAACAACATCAAAATTCCTTTAGGTAAAGAAGAGATTTCTTTATTATACCCTGGTTGCGGGGTAGACGTCCTTTTTCCATTAATTTATTTAGAGAAATTATTTCCTCAAATAAAAACAGCAAATTTAACTTTTGTTGATTCTGAAAATGTTTTCGGTTTAATTAAAACAGTATTGGACGATATTGGAATTTCTTTCGCAGAAAACAAATCAAATAACATCGTCAGTTTTCATTGGAAAAACACTTTAATAAACTTAAACTTCGTCTTAAACAAAATAGAATCCCATTTGCCAAATCAAGAACCAATTGACATCTATTTCGAAAAAGCGTTCAGAATTATGCGTGATAATATTCCCAATTATGAAAATAACATTCTCAATAAAATCAAACCAAACGGAATTTTAATCAGTGATTCTGGTTTCACTGAGCAAAACCTGAAAACAATTGAAGTGCCTAAAATATTAAGTTCGTATCAAGAAATGATTATTGGAATTAAAGAAGAAATAAAAGAATAAAATTAGTAAATAAAATTTACTTAATCACAATCTTCTCAATCACTACTGCTTCAACAGGAACATCTCCTGCTTTAGTTTGCACACTACCAATTTTCTCTACAATATTCAATCCATTAACAACTTTACCAAAAACCGGATGTTTTGAATCTAAAAAATTGTTGTTTACCAGATTGATAAAAAATTGACTTCCTCCAGTATTAGGACCAGCATTAGCCATCGCAATCGTCCCTTTATTATTCCCAACAGAACCAAACTCGTCTTTAATCTTATATCCCGGATCGCCAGTTCCCCATCTTGCTTTCTTAGTATCATCAGCACTTAATGGATCTCCACCCTGAATCATAAATCCAGAAATTACTCGATGAAACTTAGTATTGTCATAGAAACCTTTCTCAGCCAACTCAACAAAGTTCTTCGTTGTTACTGGCATTTGCTCTTCAAATAATTCAATTTCAATTGTTCCTAATGTAGTATAAAATGTTGCTGTTCTATTTGTCATTTTTTCTCCCCCGCATGATAACAAGAATAATGTTATGCTCAAAATTAAGATTATATTTAATTTTTTCATATTTTTTGTTAAAAATAACTACCATTTAAACTTTACCTTTTTATTAGAACTACTTAATAGTGATAAAACTACCAAAAACTTTATAAATGTGCTTTATTTTAAGTTAAATATCACCTTGTGAGGTACAATAAAATGAAACAATTTGAACATAACGTTATCAACTCTTTTAGTTTAGCTAAAGCTGATATTACTACACTTTATGCTAATGTTAAATTTATTTTAAAACAACTTGAAGAAATTAAATTTGAAAATCAAGAACTTAAAGAGATGCTTTACAAAAAAACAACTGTTAAAGTTAGAAAAGCATCTAACAAAAGAATAGCTGAAAAAATCATTAAAAAAACTGTTAAAAAGAAATTTATTGGTTCAAATAGTTCTAACAAAGTACACAATGGTAAATGTCCATTTGCACAAAACATTAAACCTAAAAATAAAGTGTCTTTTGTTTCAAAAGTTAAAGCTTTAAATGACGGTTACAAACTTTGTAAGTGTTTGAATTAAGGTAACCACGTTTTTTGATCTTTTAATTTCTTTGGCAAATATTTATCAATTACATAGTTTAATCCATGCTTAGCCAGTGCTTGCTGTTCTGCCCTAACTTTCATTTGTGCCATCTGTTTCAAAGCTTTCTGCCATGGTTTATGATGAATAATGAATGGATCATTTTTAACCAAATCTTTAATTTTTTTAATATCCACATCTTTCAACGGATGGGTTGGCAATTTATAATCAATAATATCTTGTGGCGTGATGCCAATAAATTGTGCTTGTGGTACACAAAAGAACTCGTTAATATGGGCTGCATTTCCACTACCAACTTTTAATGTTCGATATATCGAACCGAAACCATAAGGGTCACCATCAGTAAAAACATAAACTGGTAATTTTTTACCATCAGCTAATTTTCTGATAAAACGCCTACAAGCACGAGTCGGAACTCCTCCCATCGAAATCAAAATGCAATTAGCTTTCTTCCAATAATTATGTTTTACTAATCTTTGAAACATACCTGCAGTTTCAATTGCTAAAATAAATTTGGCATTAGTTTCAAATTTTAATGCTTCAACTGAACTAGGTACAGAATAAGCGCCACTTCCAAATTTAGTACAATCAATCTTTAATTCTTTACCAGTATCTTGATCTTTATCAATTACAATTAGTTTTCCTGCAACGTCTCCACCTTTCTCTTCAGGAATAAAACCAATTTGTTCTCGGTTAACTCGCATCATTGCTTCAACATCATCCATTACTGTATCGGATTCTGGTTGTTCTTTAAATCGGGCCTCACCCCAGTTTTTAGAAACGTAATAAGCTTCTCTTTTCGTGGCAATATCTTCAGACTCAATTAAACTTTTTGAAAGTCCCATCATTCTTAATGTTTGAGCAAATGTTTTGATAGTAGAAGCAGTAAGCGTTCTTAATTTAACTCTGTTTAAAATCTTAAAATAACCTTCTTTTTCGTTATACTCAACATTACTTAAAGCTCGGATTGGCATTTCTAATTCCGGTTGTTTAATTTTTTTAATGGTACTATAAATATCTTGAGCAATGTCCTGAATTTTTTCTATAACATTATTAGTTTTCTTTGCCATTTTATCATTTACATTAATTTTTGTTGTCCCGGCTTCTTTTTATTTTCAACTTTATCATTCTTTTCTTCTTTCTTTTCACTTTCTGGTTCTTCTTTATTCTCTTTCTTCTCTTCAACCGGCTCTTCTTTCTTTTTATCTTCTTTCCCAATCTTAGCCAGTTCTGGATCATAATCAGGATTATCAACTTTAATTTCTTCCAATTCACCACGAGTATGTTCTAATATCTCAGCCAAATCATCTTCAATTTTTTTCTTTTTAATTTCATCTAAGCCAATCAGTTCTTGTAACGCTGCGGCAACGTGAGGGATATATTTTTCAATGTAACTTCTTTTTTTACCTTCATCTTTAATTCTTTTTTTCTTGTTAACAAATGAAGCTAACTTTCGACCACATTCTTGTAAAGCAAACTTAATTTCTCTAACAATTTCATTGTAATTAGCAAGTGCTTCTTTAGATTCGCTTGTAAATGGAACCCATACTGAAGTCATATGGACAACAATAGTACAAGGCCCTACCGGAATTGAACTTTTACTTTGATTTAATCCGTAAGATCGCCAAGAAGTATTCATTAATGAACTAGTAATTGCACAGGCTCCTTGTTGGTACAATAAAGGCACTCTGTTAGCAAACCGCATAATTCTTACAGTTTTATCTGCTGGTTGTTCTCCGCCAAAAGCCATTGCCGCTTCAATAATAAATGGATTTCCTCTGTAAACAGAAGGGTTTCTTGTTGTTGAACAATAAAATTCAGCATTAATTTCTTTCCTCAACCCTTTTTCTAATTCTTTTTCACCAATTGGGGAAATACAATCTGTGGGTGGAGAAATAATTTTAGTTTTCTTAATTCCATTGTAAAGTTGTTCAGCCATATCTCTACTAACTTTTTTTGGTCTTGTTTTTGGTAATAAAGCAGAATTTTCACAAATAGTTTTTGCTGTTCCACTTCCCACTCGAACAAATTCAGTTGTTAAGAATTGTTGTAAAGATTTTGCAGGGGTTACATCCAACATTTTGATTAATCTTCCCAACTCTACTCCATAAGGGTGCGGTTTAATTTCTTTAACTTCCGCAGGTAAACTTTCTGTAGCTCTTGGAAAAATAAACTGTTCTGCGTTAGGATTAGTATAAATTAATGTTAAGTGCGGATTTACAATTGCTGTTTGCTTTAAATATTCGTCAACTGATTGTTTCCCTTTCAAATAAGCTCCTTCCATATCAATTTCTATTTTTGTACCGTGCTCCTTTTCTTCCCATTCAACAGTTTCACTAGAAACAACGTCCGGATTATTTGTTTGAGTATTGATTTTCAGTTTAATTTGGTGTGCAGGTTTATTTTTTTCAGTTTTAGAAATGATTAATGCTGGTTTTCCTGTTGTTAACTGTCCGTAAAGGAGAGTAGCAGAAATTCCAATCCCTTGCTGACCTCTGGTAGAAGATAATTTGTGAAATTTACTTCCGTATAAAAGTTTAGCGAAAATTTTTGGAATTTGCTTCTCAATAATTCCTGGTCCGTTATCTTCAACAATCATTCTGAATCGATCATCAGCAAGTTGAATCAACTCTACATTAATTTCAGGCATAATTCTTGCTTCCTCGCAAGCGTCCAAAGCGTTATCTACTGCTTCTTTTACTGCAATTAGTAAAGCTTTTCGAGGATTATCAAAACCTAACAAATGTCTATTTTTTTCAAAGAATTCCGAAATACTAATTTGCCTTGCTTTCTTTGCAAGCTCCTCTGCACTTTTATGAACCATGGTTTTAAGAAATAAAGAAAGCTTTTATAAGAGTTTTGGTGGGGGCTTTAATTAAATTCTTTTTAATTTCCTATCCAAACATAATTTCTTTCTTCTTCTTTTCTAGAAATCGATAAACTGTTCGATGCATTGAACCATCTAATAACATCCCAATCGCTTGTCGAGCCAGAGCTGCCCAAGCAACTTCTCCGATAATGCCCACAGTTTTACCATAAACACAAATGTAGGTATTTGTTAAACGTTCAATCTCTTCTCGAGATTTACCACCTTTACCAATAATTCTACCTTTCAAACGTAACATTGTATTTTTACTTTTACCTGCAATATCTTTCAATTCAATAAATTCTAAAGTATAATCTGGTTTTGTTAATAATAAAGCAATGTCTGGGTTAAATCCACGACCGATAGCTTTAACAATTTCTCTAGCGGCAAACAATTTTAAACCATCGTTCCCAGTAATAATGACATCCCCTTCTTTAGAAACATCTAAGTCACAACCTGATTGTTCTTCAATTTGTCTTTTAGTTTCCCCTTTTGTTCCAATAAGCACAGCTACTCTGTCTTCAGGGATTTTCAAATCATAGGAGAATTCGTCTTCAATCATTTCAGGTTCTGGTTCCGGTTCAACGGAACTAGAAACTTCGTCTCTTTGTTCTTTTTCTTCCATATTCTTAATTTTACAAAGCTACTTTTTAATCCTTTCCATTATTTTATCAAAATCAGCTTTTACTCCTAATTTCTTAAAAAATTTAATAATATTATTTACGTCCCGAATCAACAATTCTTCAGAATTTGGTGTTTTAGTTAAAGTTCCTTGTGAAAAGTCAATTAACACTGGTTTACCATTATAATTTAAAATATTAAACGAAGAGAGGTCCCCATGAATCAATTTGGCTTTATACATTTTTTTCATTTCTTTAACAATCTCTTTAAAGAATTTCTCTGGATCTTCTGGATAAGCATCTTTTAACGGTGGTGCGGGTTCAGAATCACCAATAAATTCTTCTACCAAAACATTATTTTTAACAGCAATGACTTTTGGAACTACTACTTTACCCCTTTCTGCTCTTAACAAATTCTTATACTCACGTTGAGTCCAAGAAAAGATTATTTCTCTTCTTCTATTACGTAAGGTTTCATAACGTGGATCTTGTTTGATATATTGAAACAT
This sequence comes from Candidatus Woesearchaeota archaeon, assembly GCA_018664115.1. Classification (GTDB taxonomy): domain Archaea; phylum Nanobdellota; class Nanobdellia; order Woesearchaeales; family GW2011-AR9; genus JABJOX01. The sequence continues at coordinate 1,638 of JABJOX010000054.1, read as the reverse complement.
CCGTTTAAAATCACAATTTTGAACTCGATAAATCTTAATGATGACTTTTTTCTTTCCTCTTCTAGCAGAAAAAACGTTACTTTCTTTTCCAACAAAGATTGGACTTTCTAATTCATCGAAGTAACCTCTACTTTTAAGTTCAAAAAGATTCCTGTCAGTAAAAGCGTCAAATACTCCTTTATCTGTCCTGAATCGTTCTTGGGATGTTCTGGTTACCATTAATCTTCAGTTTAATTTTGGCTTTTAAATAGTTTTACATTTCAATGATATTCACTGGGCAGTGACAAAATAACCAAAACATTTATATACTAGTTGCCTCTTTTGAGTAGTAAACACCTCAAAACCACCTCTTTTTCCCTAGCATTCTGCGGTTGAATAAACCTGGCTTGCTGGGGTTTATACTCATTATAAAACCCCAAAAAGCATTATTTTAGCCGAAAAAAGCTAAAATTTGCTTCTTTTCTTTTAATCTTTATTTCTAGACCGAATAATTTATATACTAGAAGCGCCCCTAGAAATTAAGCCCGTAACGAGAGTACCCGGGGGAGTTCACGGCAATCGCCAAGCAATGAATTCGGGAGTTAGTTGAACGGGCTTCATAATCATAAACACTAAAAAAATAGACTTACAATTATCTTTATCACTAACCTCATTTGAAGTTTAAAAGTAAAGAAGAATTCTATTTTTTTAGAGCAATACAAAATAAAAAAACAATAAACATTTAGGAAAGAATACCTATCATGTTCAATCAATCACTAACTAAAAAAGTACAAGTTCATCTTGATTTATTAATTCGTGATTTTGATAGCTCTTTCTAAGTGTCGGAGGAAAAAAAATGGCAAAAATAAGCCCAGTAGCGGCAAAATATATTATTCATTCAACTATTTTAATTGAAGGAGTTGTTGATCGTCCTGATGTAATTGGGGCAATTTTCGGACAAACTGAAGGTTTGTTAGGTAACGATTTAGAATTAAGAGAATTACAAAGGTCTGGTAGAATTGGCAGAATTGAAGTTAACGTTTCTACAAGTTCTGGAAAAACTAAAGGAGAAATTATCATCCCTAGTAGCTTAGATAAAACTGAAACAGCAATTGTTGGTGCAGCATTAGAAGTTATTCAACGGATTGGTCCTTGTAACGCTAAGGTTAGTGTTGGAAAGATTGAAGACGTGCGAATAAGTAAAAGACAATTTGTTGTTGATCGGGCTAAAGAACTGTTAAGAGATTTAACTGAAAACACTTTACCAGATTCACAAGAGATTGCTGATGAAGTTGCTCAGTCCGTAAGAATCATGGAAGTTGTTGATTTCGGCAGAGAAAAACTTGCTGCTGGTCCAAACATTGATGAAAGTGAAGATATCATTATTGTTGAAGGTCGAGCAGACGTTCTTAATTTGTTAAAGCATGGTTTCAAAAATGCTATTGCTATGAACGGAACTTCATGTCCAGAATCAATTAAAGAACTAACTAAGAAGAAATCTACTACTGTTTTTGTTGATGGTGATCGTGGTGGAAATCTAATTATCAGAGAATTGTTAAGTGTTGCAGATATTGATTCTGTTTGTAAAGCTCCAGATGGAAAAGAAGTTGAAGAGATTACTAAGAAAGAGATCCATAAAGCTTTACGTGGAAAAATAAC
>JABJOX010000031.1 GCA_018664115.1 Candidatus Woesearchaeota archaeon | reverse complement strand
GAATTGTTACGTTTCGCTTTAGAGAAAACTAAAGTTGATCTGATTTATGGCATGGAAACAATTAATCCTCGTGATTCTGTGCATTTTGTTCGCGGTGGATTAGATCAAATTACTTGTCGCATTGCTGCTGAGAAAGGTAAAATTATTGCTTTTTCTTTTTCTGAAATATTGAATGCTAAGAATAAAGATAAAATCATTGCGCGAATGAAACTTAATGTTAAATTGTGTAAGAAGTATAGAGTTAAAATGTATTTTTCTTCTTTTGCTAAAAATGAAAACGAATTACGTTCTGCACAAGATTTGTTTGCTTTCTGGAAGGTTCTGGGCGGAACTAAGAAGAATTTAGAAATTTAGAGATAAATTTATAAAATAGTTTACATTTTAACAATTATAATGGCAACTACAACTTTTAATATTTCAGATGAACTTTTACCTAGTGTTAATTCTATTGTGAAAGAGTTTAACTTTGAAAGCAAGGAAGAATTTTTTCAGGAAGCTGTTAGAGATAAAGTTTTAGAACTAAAGAAAAAACTTTTTTTTCAGGGTAGCAATAAAATTGCTGAAAATTTAAATAAAAAGAAAATTAAAGAAAAAGATATCTTAAACGAATTTAATAAAAGAGTTCATTCTTAATGAGACCAACAATTGTTATCGATGCTAATCCACTCATTTCTGCTTTAATGGGTGGTTTTTCTAAAGAAATTATTTTTAACCATCATTTTGAATTTATTACTACTGATTTTACCATTAAAGAAATTGTTAAATATCTTCCTTACATTGCCAAAAAAGCAGACGTTTCTGAAGATTTTGTTAAATCACTTCTTGATTTAATTCCTGTAAAAGTTTATGAATTTAAAGAATACCGGGAAAAAATTAATGAAGCTAAATTACTGATAAAAGATAAAAAAGACGTTGATATTCTTGCCCTTACTTTGGCTACTGGTTGTCTTTTATGGAGCAACGACAAACATTTCGATGGAATAAAAGAAATCAAGTTAATTAAAACTAAAGATTTTGTTTGATTTTCTCCGTAACTTTTATAAATCATTTCTCATTATAAAGTAACAAATAACTTAATGGGGTGATATTATTATGAAAATAAACAATTTGGTAAAAGATTTATTCAATTCAATGCGAAGTAAAGCAGCAATCACAACTTTAGCAGCTGGTCTGGCTTTAGGCGGCGCTTATGGCTGTGGTGATACAATTATTAACAACAATTACGGCAGTGAAGATGTCGAAGAGAATGGTACTTCAGATGGTGAACCAACTTATGAAGGGATTTGTGATGATTATTTGAATATTATGCAACAAGATAAAGATTATGATCCTGAAGTCCATAGTGATTGTTTAGTTTGTGAACCAGAAACATATTATGATGCACTTCAAGACAAAGATATAGCTCATATTTTAAGAAAACAATGTGCCATTGTATATTGTTCTATTGTTGCAAAAAATGACCCAGATGATTGGAATGAAAAAGGTTACGATTGTATTGTAAATTTCGGTTATGATTGGAATTAATTAACTTTTTAGTAAAATTTGTTTTACTTCGTCGTTACTTTTATAAATAAAAGGATATTGTTATCTTATATTAGATTATGAAAGTAAAAAGAGGGATTACTTTAGTAGCTTTATTATCTTGATTTTTTCCGTAACTTTTATAAAGCATTTCTCATTATAAAGTAACAAATAACTTAATGGGGCGATCTTACTATGAAAACAATCGATGATAAATTAAAATCAACTTTTTTACAGAAGGCAAGAAGTAAACTTGCTACTTACGGAACTGCTTTGTTTCTAGCAGTTGGCGGAGTAGGCGCTTGTGGCGATACAATTATTAACAACAATTACGGCAGTGAAGATGTCGAAGAGAATGGCGGAGAAAGTGATTGCGATAAATTATGTGATACTTACTGGATAAAGTGCGGTGGATTAAACGTAGAATATTCTCTTGGTGAATCTTATAACGATTGTCTTGAGCAATGTTCTTCTTTTTCTGAAAAAAAATCTTCATTTAAAAATATTATATTTGAATATGAGGGCTTGAATGTACCAGCATTAGAATTATTTAATTGTATATCCAATATTGACGATTGTAATGATTTGTCTTCTAATATTTGTGGTGCTAATGATACTGATTTTTTTCAAGTAGCAGAAGCATATTATCAATGTGACCTTTGTGAAAAAGATGGTGGAAAATGTGAATCGGCAATTGAACATTGTGATGGTGAGGAAGAATGTGTAGCGGCATTTGAAAAAATTTATACACTAGGTTGTTCGAATAATGGTATCTGGAAACCACTCGATTAAAAATTTAATTTTCTCTTTATCTTTTTCGTTACGTCAAGGAAAACCATTCATTTCCTATCAATAAAAAAGTGATCTGCTCAACTTTTTTTTGGTTGGTTTTCTGACCCTTCTTTTTCTAATTGGTGATTTATTAGATGTTAACTACCAGCGAACATACTGTTTGAAAAAGAAGATTTTATAAATAAAAAGATTATTGTTTATAGTAATATATATGATAAGTAAAAAAAGAGGGGTTACTTTAGTAATTTTAGTTTTGTTTCTAATAGTTTTGAGTTTCAATACAATCAGCGAAGAACCTTTAGAACAAATAACTTTTTCCAATAATGATATTGAATCATATGAAGAATTGGATGTTGTTGGTGAAGATGATGAAACCGAGGGTTGTAATTCTTATTCTTCAACAGGTCCTTGGAAAAATTCATGGTTTCATGACAAAGAAGCTTATAACCAATTTTCTGGTTTTGAACAATCATTACTTATAAATTCCGATGTTTTGAAAGTTAAAGCAATTTATAACTCTGGAGGTTTTGAATGTAGTTGGAATGAGCATTTGAGTAAAGAGGGGTGTTATATTTTTGCCGCTGAACTTGATAGTGGTAAAAATAATGATGATTGTGCGGGGGTTTTACTTGAACCAGGTTATATTTTTGATCAAATTGAACAAAAAATCATTGTTTCAAGAGGTGATTCAACAGAAAAAGAAATCGGAGTCACATTTCCACCTAATGAAGGTTATGATAATGATGATGCTATAAATTATATTTTTAATTGTGATTTATTTAGAACATATAAAGGATTTTCATTTATCTGTGCAGATAAAAAATATACTTTTTTAAATAAAGGAAATCAACAAGTTACAGAAAATAAAAAAGTTTGGTTAAAATGTAACAAAGACGAAGTTGATAAATATATTCAATTAACGAGAGAAACAGAAGTTTTTATTGAATCTGAAGTTGATGAACCAGAATTAACAGAAACAGAAAAAGCTACTGAAATTGTAATTTCTCAAGAAGTTTATCAATGTCAATTATTAAATGACAATTATGTTTGGGTAAATTTAGGAGATTTAACTTGTGATTTAGTTAACTGTGATAATTATCAAAATGTATGTGAAGATCAAGGTTATTCCTGGCAAGAAAACCCTTCTTCTGGAAACAATTGCTGTGGTGATGATGGCTTAGATGATTTTACCAAAGAAGGATCTAATTCAGCAGGTAATTATATCTGTTTGAAGAATGATAAAGAAGTAATTGGTTATAGTGGTGATTCCGAAAAGGTATTTGATAATAGTAATTGCGGAAAAGAATGGTGTTGGGTGAATGCTATTGGTGATGTTAATACTGGTGGAGCAAAGTATAACATTTTTACCATTAAAAAACCTCTTGAACAGGCTTATGATATTGTTTCTAATAATAATCAATGGATTACTTGTGATCAAAATTATGGAGAAAAACCGATTGATGATTATCAAACTTATACTCCAGATAGTTCAGGAATAGATGATGTCAATAAAATGATTAATAGATTTTATTGTTACAACGAAGGAAATCATTGGAGTTGGGCAGAATGTGCTCGTGAATTGAAAGACAGAGAAAATAAAGGGATAAAAGGAAGATATCCCGGAGAAGGATTAAATACTTTATCTTTGCTTAAAGATGGAATTGTTATTTCTGAACGCTACGGAGCAAATATTGATATTAAATTTTCAAATTATTACGAAGATTTTTATGGTGATGATTATCTTTTTGATTTTTCTGGTTACACTCATCTTAATTTCATGCTCCAATTCTGTGAAGAAATTGATGAAAGCTGTAAAGCAATTGGTAAAGATGATTTATCACAACTTCCCGCAAATGTTATGTTAAGAATTTTTGGTCCTAAAGATGTAAATAATATTTATGATGAAGACTTCATTCCACTTTTTAGCAAAAGTGTTTTAGGTGATGTAATTAATGGTCCTCTTTTCTCACAAAGTTTTATGCATGTAAAAGTAAAAATTCCTGAAAATCTTAAAGTGGTTAGTGGTTTAAGAATTGATAGTAATCCTTCTTTAAATAAAATTAAAATTAAAAATGTTTATTTAACTAAGACTGGAGATAATCCTCTTTGTTCTGGTCAGGATACTTCAGCAGAAAATGATAATTCTTGGATTACTGATGTCGATCAAAATTCTGGAGAAGTTACAGGGGAATTTTTATGTAAAAATCTTTATGGGGATAATGCTTGGTTAGGTAATTACAATGAAGTGGATGATCCATCTGCTAGTTGTTGTGGTAATACTGCTGCTGAATATTATTCCGGAGAAAGTAAAGAAATTGGGCCAGCTGAAGGCCTAAAAGTAAAACATGGTTGCTGGAATTCGCAACCACTTGCTAATGAACAAACAACAATGAACGTTAAATTTGAAGTTGATTATTCGGAAGAAGAGGTTACTGTCAATTATCCATTTATGTTGCCAAAAAAATCTGATTTAATAATTTCTGGTTATGAACTTGACTGCGATAATGATTTTGAAATTGGTGATAAGATCTGTAATCAGGAAAGTTCACTTGATTATTGTATTGGACAAAAGAATATAAAAACATGTATCGGTTTAAAAGATAATTTTAAAAAACCCCCTTATTTATTTTGTTCGACTCTTTATTCTCCTCAAGAAGGAATAGACAATTATGAATATCAATTTTCAACTTCTTGTTATTCAGATTGTTTATCGGGCAAATCTCTCGCAGAAGCCACTATCGAGAAAAGTTGTGTTAAAAAAGATCAATTGATTGAAAAAGATGGTGGATCAATTTATCCCTCTCAATATTCTCAAAATAAATTCGAAATTTCTTTTGAAGAGGGTATAAAATTAGTTTCCACTTTAACTTACAATCCCGATTTAGCAGACGATGATGGTTATTATGGGGATTTATATACGAATACATTAATTGATAAATTTACTATTGAAAAATCTACCAATGAGGAGTTAACTAACGCTTATTTTTATCATTCTTCACTAGGTATGTTTACAGAACTCTCCATAGAACAATTTAAAGAATTTGGAACTGTTGATATTTATGCAGAACCGCCTGCAGCAATAACCATAGATGAACCATCAACATTAACCTCAATAACAAACCAACCTTTCATCTATCCTTGTAACGCTTCTGAATGTCTTTACCCTCTTCCCGGAATCCCTGAAAAAGGAATTACTGTAACTAATCCTAAACCAGACTTGTATGAACTTTACTTCGTTACTAATGAAAATGATGATTATAAAGAAACTTTAATCTCTGGTACTGATACAATTAATCAACCAGCAAATCTGTTAGTAAAAAAAGTTGCTCAGCAAGTTGTTTTCCTTAGTCCATTCTCAGAAGAAGAACTTGTTAACCCAGATTTTTATGCAGAAGATCCTGAAATTGGTTTCTATGGTTGTCAAGCTGCAAGTTTTATTGAAGACCAACAAGACCTCAATGGCAATCCTGTTTTAACCACTAATGAACCTTACTGTTCAGTTAAAGAAGATTTCTTTTGTGCTCCATCTGTAACTCTTGGAACAATAGATAAATACACTGCTATTAATTCCTGGAGTACAGAAACGTTGACTAAAGTTGGTTATGAAGAACCAGTAGAATCTGGTATCGATGAAATTGAAACTTACTTTGAACAATTAGATTTAAAATTGAAAGAGGGAGAAACAAAACCTTCCAATGAAAGAAATTTCACTGCTCCCGTTTTACCTGCAAGAAATTTCATCCCTAACGCTGAATTTCAAGTTAAAGGCGGCAAATTATCTTATTGGGAAGTCTTCGAGGGCTTGGAAGTTGAAGATACTGAAAACGAAGTTTTTGAAAAGAAAATAATTGATATCCCGGCTGGCAAAACTCTAAAAACTGAACGAATCGCTATCCCAAAAGATTCAGAGTTACAATTCTCCTATTCCGGAACAGCAACAGCAACAATAACTTTAGTAGATAAAGATGGTAAAGCAACTCTTCCAGCTTCCAACACTTTCCCAACGGCTCAAAATTCATATTTAACAATTGAATTCACCGCAGGAACTGTTGAAGAACCTTTCTTACAATTAGTAGATTCCTTAGGACCAATAACAGATTACTCTTATACTCCTAAAGACGAAATTCAACGTTCCGGCTTAGCCTGTTGTCCACAAGATTATTGTTGGAACGGCTATGCTTGTATTGAACCGATGAATGAAGAAGAGTATTATACACAAATCTCTGAACATATTGATGACGATCGTAATTATCGTTGTATTGCTGGAGAATGGAAAAATTCTCCAATTAAGTGGGATTGGAACGCCGAGAATTGGGGCTTCTGTGAAGATAATAAACAATGTTTTGTAACTAAAGAAGGTAATTTAGAATCTGAAGCAAATTTTTATGACAACGATCTTCTAACTGAAACTCCTCTTCCTCCAATTTGTATTGACAACGAAGAGTATGTCTTAGACCATTATTGTGAAGATGGCGATTGGAGTAGTAGAACAAAATTCTTGGCTACTAAACTATTAGAAGTAGCAGAAAATAATGATGATGATGATTATATTCTTTATTGTACAAATTATCAGGATGCTTTAATTTTAGAACCTAATGCTGATAATTCTAAACTTGGCGGCGGAACACAATTAACTATAACTGAAGAATCATCTGACCCACTCTCACCACCAACTGAAGAAACAATTTATACTTGCTTTAACACCCTTCCAGATACACTCTTTAAAACAGAAGAAAACACCTGTATCAATAATGTCTGTGTCTTAAAGTTCGATGATGGGGCAAAGAGAGCTTTTGGTACAACGTTAAATAAAGAAATTACTGATACCAATTCATTTCTCCAAACTTTAAATATTGTAGATAATTTTGAAACTATCTGTGCAGGCACTACTGATGTTATTAAATGTGATTTGTCAACCACTAGTGTGGAAGGCGATTTATGGTACATGCCTGAAATTAATGCTGTAATCTATAGTAAGCAGGGAATTCAATTAGATTCCACTATTCTAGATACAGTTGTTGATTGGTTTAAAGACCTTTTCGGAATTGATTCAGAATTGTCTGGCCAAAACCTTTTCGTTCAAGAAGCTAAGAATTTCAAAGAAATTTATTTACTTAGTAAAGGCGATAAGAAAGCTAAAGTGATTAAAGAAATATTTCCTGAAAATAAAACTTTGATCGCCGAATTTGAAAACTTTCAAACACCTGTTTGTGATTATGTTAATCCCTATAAACCGGAAATTGCTGATTTAGAAATTTTGGAAGAACTTTCTGGAATAAAAAAATTAGTTTGTACGGTTGATAATGAGACAAATATTCAATCAGTAGAGATCGCTGCTGACGATGAAGCTTTAGATTTCGTTTGGCCACAATTGACTGGAAAGTTACGGGTTGAAGAATAAGTTTTATAAGTTACTTAATTATTATTTCTATTATTATGGTAAAAAAGAGGTTAGGTAGAAGTAGTTGGAAGAATAAAGGCCACACAAAAAAACTACGTTTTTTGGGCATGCCTCCAAATAAGTCAGCACAAATCACAGTTTTTCTTATCTTGGGTTTGTTACTTCTCTTCATTTTCATGATTACTATAAAATTAGCTAGTGATACTAAACTATCTAACCTTGAAGCAGAAAAAGAAAGAGTTGTTTCTAAAACTTTTAAAAAAGAAGCTTTACGTATTTATGTTCAGGATTGTTTAAACGATGCTTTAGAAGCAGGTTTAGTTCTTATTGGTAAACAAGGTCGCTTGTGGCAAGGTCAACCAGGCGGCACTAAACCGTTCGTTGAAGAGATCACAGGAGTAACTTACCAACCAGGAGAAAGAATTTTTTACGGAATTAGTAATGAAAATTATATTCAACATCAGAACGCTTATCCTTGTGAAAACGATTCTTATGCCCCAGAATTTTGTCAATACCTTTATCCCAACACTTCTATTGGTTTTGGTTCTCGGGAAATAAAAACAAGTACTATTGAAGGTGATTTACGAAAATATTTGATTAATCGAACAATTTTTTGTGTGAAAAATTTCACAGAATCAGAAATTTCTGATAAAACAAAAATTGAAGATACGAAAATTAATTTAAAACTTGACTTTACTAATGATGGAATTAATGTTAATGTTGAATATCCTTTAAAATTATCTTTGGGTAAAGAAGAATTTTTTCACATCTCGAAATTTGATTTCTTTTATCCTACTAAGTTTAATATTTTGTTAGATGCAGCAGTTGCCCGACCTCTTTTTTATGATTGGAAATTCATTGGGTTTAATTATACTGAACAAACTTTACAAAAAAAGAATTTTGATTATGCTAGTAATGCCGATAGCTGTGATGATAATGTTTGTCAAGGAACTTTGTTGTATGATAAATATGAATCATTAGCAATAGAGATGGATAATATTTCTTTAGCTAACGGCGATACCATTTTAATTTTCAAATCTCCGGAAATTCTTAATTTGCCGGAACCTTATGAATTCAGATTTGCTATTCAGAATCGACCCCCTGCATTAGATTATGTAAGCCAGTTCCCTTGTTTTGTTGAAGATGATCCTGATAATAGTTATGATTATTTGGCCATTCCTGGCCACGATGATTACGGTGAGATTGATATCACTTTGAATGCTTTAGATGCCGATGGCGATGTAGTTACTTATGGTTTTGATTCAACAGAATCACTAGAATTAATAAATGATAATAGCGATGATCCAAAAAAGTTTATTGTTAAAAATGTAGATTTACCAGCGAAAATATACCACCTAGAAGCAACAGCAACCGACGAACACGGTTTAAGTGATTGGCAAGAGGTAAGAGTTTTGGTCGACGATTCTTTAACTTTTGGTCCAGAAGATTTTGAAGTTTTTTATCCTTATATGGTTGAAAAAGGTAATGAACTTGTTCCTTATTCGGATCTTGTAGAAACATTTATTTCTTCTGAAGATCCTTTTTTTATTAATGTCACTTACCCCAAAGTAACTTATGGGGATTTTCCTACATTAAAATTAGGATATCAAAAAGGGGAGGAATATGATGAATTAGCTACTTTACCTAAACCAGAGACTTTATCTGATCAACCAGTTTGTTATGATTTATCTGGTGTGGATGACTTTTGTAATCCAAATTCTTATTTTTTAAAATATGAATTATTAACTGAATCCCCTGAAGAAGGTATTTCAGGTGGAGTAGAAAGTACAGGGAAATTGTTACTTTCTTCTACAAAAAATTATTGTGCTAATAATCTTGGTTCAAAAACGGAAATTGATGTTACTATAAAAGAATGCATCCCTCATGTTAATCCTGACCATCCTTTTCCTTATATTAAAAATGATGATAAAAAGTTGTATCAATTATATGATTGTGATGAAAATAATGATAATTGTAAAATAGATGAAGATTTCAGTCCTTTCTTAGCAACACACGTTTGTTGTAATCCAGATTGGGAATATTATGAAGCTGATGATTTTCATGAATGTTATAGAGAAGAAGAAGAATTCGGTTGTTTTGGTGGTACAGATGCAGACCCTATTGGTGGTTCAATCTTGGTTAAAAGAGTTCCCGTAACTTATTGTTCTGGTACTAGTGGAATTGTTTGCGATGGTGATAAAAAATCTCCTCCTGAACCCCATGAAAATAAATGCGGTAATGAAGACATATATTTAAATTGTAATAAAGTTGATCAAGTTTTTTGTAAAGATGAAGAACCTTACTCTTATGATTTCGTAAAAGGTTTCTTTTGCGACGGAGATTATGGTTGTGGAAAAGGAGGAACTGCTTGCACAGAAATTGCTGTTGATGCTAATGGAGATGGCAGTTTAGGTAAAAATGATGAATGTCGTGATTGTAACTCTGAGGATATTGGCCCTTGTTGGGATTTAAAAACCGGACAACCAGGAAATTGTAATGGCGCTTCGTGTATCCCTATCACCTGAACAAATTTAAAATGAATAAAACAATAACAATAACAACATTAACCCTCCTCCTATTGATCAATCTAGCATTAGCACAATCAGGCTGTTTTCTTTACTCCGATAGCCCCGCCCATTGTTCGGATCTAATTATTGAAGAAGCGGAAACTGAATGTTTTTTCTATGAAGATTGTGTTTTAGAAGAATCTTTCTTCCCAGAAGAAAGTTGTAATGATGAAGAATTATTTACCGAATGTAAAACCATCTTTTGTAAAGATACTTGTTCAAACCAATTGTTGAGTCAATGTAAATCTGGAGCAGTTCCTGCTGGAGAAGAAGAGTTATGGTGTGTTAAAGGAGGTTGTTGTCAATTTGCAGATTATTGCCAATACAAAACTAGTAAAGGTCTTTGTGAAATTGAAGCAACAAATAATCTTCAAGATTTTTCATTTACCGAATCTTCAGAAAAAGAATGTTTAGAATCATGCGCTCAACCTCAAGAAATTGATGTAATTGAAGAAACTAATATTACAGAAGAAAACATTACTCAAGATGATTCAAATAAAAATTTATTCTGGCTTTTCCTCTTGATGTTTACCATTATCGTGATTATGGTTATTCACCATTTTTACCACTTTAATTATTTCAAAAAGAATTTTTGGAATAAAGTAAAACATCTTTTTGCTAAAAAGAAAGAAATCATTAAAACAAAAGAAGAATTGAAATGGTACTCTCCATTATTCTCTACTCCTGCTTCCAGAAAAAAGGTCAAATTACTAAAACAAAAAAGAGAACACAAAGCTAAACAAGTGCAACGAGAAGATTTTCTAGCTGCGGTTGGTTTAATCCCTAAAAAGATTACTAAAGATGAATTTTCTATATTAAAGAATGTTGTCAGTGCTCACCACAGAAAAAATAAATATCATCCAGAACCGAAAAAAGAATATTTTCATAATCTTGAACAGGTTGTTGATAAAATAAAAGAACGGGAAGAAAATTTCAGAGAAAAATTAACTCATCCTAAAAAATTCAAAGAAAAGAAAGATGTTGATGAACTTATCAAAAGATTAAGAAAAATAGCTAAATAACAACAATATTTATAAAGTTTTTACTATTTGACAGTTATAATGAAATTAGAACAAATAACTGAGAATGAATTTAAACCATCACGTTTTAAAAATTTCCTAACTACAATTTCCAAAGGAATTCTTTATGCCACTATCCCTTTAGCCTTTGCTACTAGCAGTGCAGGTTTATTGTCTTGTGATAATGGAGATAATTCATTGCAGGATTGTGTTTATAATAGCGAATGTAAAGGCGCTCGAATTTGTGTTAATAACGAATGTGTCAATCCTCCCGAAGAACCTGAAACTGTTAATGAAGATAATGATAATGATGGTTTTAAAGCAATAATTCATGGTGGAACCGATTGTGACGACTTTGATGATTTCATTAATCCAGAACAAACAGATTGGTGTGATGGAGTAGACAATAATTGTAATAATCTTACTGATGAAATTGGTTGTGGTAAAATATATTTTATTAGGGGTAATGGAACAATTTTTAATATTAATTTAAGTACTTCAGAAGAAACTGAAATCCCCTATTTTTCTACGCTTCAAAATTTTAATTTTTCTCATTTCCCTAAGATTTCACCAGACAATTCTAAGGTTTCTTTTGTTGATTATGACCTTATGGAAGGTCAAGGAATTCTTTATTATTTAGACATTGCAACTTCAACGGTTAATAAAATTGTTGAAGGTCCGGGAGTTGGAGAACACTCTTGGTTATCAAACAATAAAATGGTTTATAGTGGTCGTATGAATGGCCCTAAAGATATTATGGTTTCTATTGATCTTGATGGAAGTAATAAACAAATTTTGTATACCAAACCACTTGCTGAATCTGCGTCAGGACTTTATCTTCCTTTCGACACTTCTCCGGAAGGGAAAATTGCTTTTAGTATTTCTCCAAACGGAACAAAAGCTTTACGAGAAATTTATCTTATGAATGGTGATGGAGACAATTTAATGAGATTAACTAATAATGGGGGTTGTAATTTTGGCCCTGTTTTTGGTGGTGCAGATAAAATTTATTATACCTGTTCTCCAGAAGATTGTTTTCCTGACGACAAGAATCTTTGTTCAATTTCTCTTGATGGTTCTAATCAAAAGCTAGAATTTGAAAAATATTATGGCTTACTTTTTAGTCCAGACAATTCAAAAGCACTCATGTTTGGCAGAGGTGTTGAAGATAAAGTGTGGGATTTTAAGTCATCGGAATTATTTCAATTTCCTTGGATAGATTATAATTCTCTACTTACTTGGAGAAAATAAAATTATAAAACACAGATAAAAATGAAATTAGAAACTATTGCTGAAAAAGAATTTAAACCAACTCTATTGCAACGAATAAGAAATTCTACCAAAAACAAATTTGTTTCTTTGTTTGCTTTAGGAACTTTCGCTTTTGGCAGTTGTGGAACTAGTCAAGAAAATATTTCTTGTAAAAAAGATAATGATTGTCCCGGTCAAGAGTTATGTATCGACAATTATTGTGTTGAAGACAAATCTTGTAATCACAATTTTGATTGTCCTGAAAATGAATCTTGTGAAAATAATGTTTGTACTAATTCTTCGGCAGATATTCCTAATACTACAAAAATATTGAGCAATAATGAAGCATCTTATTTGTCCGTTATTTCTGCAGATAAAACCACTTTAATCTTTGATGATGATTCACAATATGCTCAAAATTTAAATAACGGAGACGTAATTGTTGCTGGAATAAATAACAAAACTCCAAAAGGAATTTTACGTAAAGTAATCTCTACAACCCATTATGGTAACCAAATAACAGTAAAAACTCAACAAGCTACCCTTGAAGATGCAATTCAAAACGGAACTGTAAAAGCGCACCTTGATTTTTCTGAAGATTACCTCAATAAAGCAGATGCAGTTATGGATAATGTTTCTGTCGAAACTAAACAATTTCCACTTTCTACAGGATTGAATATTAATTTTGATAATACTAATCTATACAATAACATTCTTTTCCTTGACGGCAATTTAGACATGGCTTTAGGTGCTGATTTAGAAGTAGATATTAGTTGGTTTAAAGTCGAACGTGTCCGTTATACCATTACCGGAACAGAAGATTTGGAATTAAAAATTAGGGGAGAATATTCTCAAATTATCCATGATCAATTACCACCTTTAGAACCGGTTAAATTCCCACCGATTGCTTTTGCTATTGGTCCGGTTCCAGTCATTATCACTCCAAATTTCACCATTACTTTTGGCGTTGATGCTAACGGTGAATTGAGTGCCGAAACTTCTATTCAACAATCTACAGAATTACAATATGGCGTTGAATACAATAATAAACAATGGTCACCAATTAAAAATTTCGATAACAATTTTGATTATTCGCCTTTTAGTTTTAGTAAAGCTAATGCTTCGATTGAAGTTTATGCTAAACCAAAATTTTCTTTAGAACTTTATGGTGTTGCTGGACCTTACGGAGCAGTGAAAGGTTTTTTAGGTGCTAATGTCAATTTTTTGGATAATCCTTGGTGTGATGTTTACGTTGGCCTTAATGTTAGTGCTGGAGTTCATGTTGACGTTTTCGGTAAAACTCTTGCTGATTTTGAAACTAATGTTTATAATTTTAAAAAAGAAATCGCCACTTGTCAAGATACTGCTGATTGTACCCCTAAAAATAATCAAACTTGTTATGATGCTGATAATGACGGCGATAAAGATGTTATCTGGGTTGATTCTTGTGGCAATTTAGATGAAGTGATTGATTATTGTAATTCCAATGAAGATTGTAAAAACAATTCTTGCGTTCCAAAATCAACTGATTGCACTCCTAAAAATAATCAAACTTGTTACGATGCTGATAATGACGGCGATAAAGATGTTATCTGGGTTGATTCTTGTGGCAATTTAGACGAAGTAATTGATTATTGTAATTCCAATGAAAATTGTAAAAACAATTCTTGTGTACCAAAATCAACTGATTGTACTTCGAACGAATTCGAATGTAATAATGGAGATTGTATTCCAAAATCTTATCTTTGCGATAATCAAAATGATTGCAATTCTGGCGAAGATGAAGATAATTGCGGTCCTACTTGTAACGATGAATGTTCACCTTCTGGAAAAAAAGAATGTGTTGGTGACGACTGGAAAAAATGTGGCGATTATGATTCAGATAGCTGTTTAGAGTGGAGTTCTAAAGAATACTGTGGAAATAATGAAACTTGTGAAAATGGAAATTGTGTTGATATTCCAGAAGAAAGGTTTGTTGATCAAGGCAACGGAACAATCAAAGATAATGAAACTGGAAATATTTGGCAGAAAAATCCCTCTTCTCAAATGATGGATTGGGATGGTTGTATGAATTATTGTGAAAATCTTTCTTTGGCGGGATCATCTAATTGGGAATTACCTACTTACCAAGAATTATTATCAGTTGACGATAAAAACGGTTCCAGTTGTCAAATGCCCGATTTATTCCAAGGTGCTTGTTCTTTTTATTGGTCAAGTAGTACTTGTGGAAACCCCAATATAACTGCCACATTTAATTCTTTTGATCCTGATTCTTCAGGTTCCTTATGCGATATGAAAACAAAAACTAAACTTGCTCGTTGTAAAAAGAAATAATGTTAATTATTTTCATTTTTTTAACATAAATGTCCATTTTAAAGCACCACTTCTCGATATATTTATAAATGATAAATATTTATCTATATCATATATAATATGATTAAAAAAAGAGGTACGTTTTTAGTAGTCTTAAGTTTATTTCTATTAGCTGCCCTTTCTTTCCTATCTTTAGCTGATGTTGCTGGTTGTTATCTCTATCCAGAAGCTTCTGAAGATTTGTACTGTCAAGCAGGAATTTTGGATACGGAAGCACAAGTTGACTGTGAATTTTACGATTCCTGTAGTATGGATCAACATTTTTTCCCTACTTCAGATTGTTCAGAATTAGACGAATGTGAAGAGGTTATTTGTAATGTTGACTGTCAAACCCACGCTTTAGGAATCTGTACACAATTAGGTGGAACAGCAGTTCCTGATGAAGAATATGATGCGTCGTGTTCTCCAGGATGTTGTAAAATTGAAGATAAAGATTTTTGTCAATATAATCTTTTTCAATTTGAATGTGAAGATAAAGCAAAAAAATTAGGATCATCTGCACCCCCTATTTTTGATTCAACTGTCGATATTAATTATTGCAATACAAATATCTGTCAAGTTGAACTTAAAAAAGCGTCCTTAACAATTATTGTTCAAGACGAACAAGAACAACCAATCTCTGGTGCAGAAGTTATTTTAACTGCAACAATCCCAAAACAAACCACGGGCACTTCAGGTAAAACAACTTTTCCTGGAATTAATTCTGGAACATATTCATTAACTATTACTGCAACAGATTATGCTTCCGGCTCTTTAATTGTTTCTTTATCTTCCGGAGAAGAAGCTGAACAAACTGTTATTCTAAAAAAAGTAGAAAATATTGCTGTTATTGCGGGAACTGTATCCAAAACAGATCCTTTAGGTTTATTGCCCGGGGCGACAGTTTCTTGGACAGGTCCAGTTTCCGGTCAAACATTTACTGACGATAAAGGCAATTATAAAACAGATTTATTGCCAAAGGGGAATTATATTTTTACTGCTAGTAAAGTTGGAGTTAAAGCTGAAGAACAGCCATATTCTATTCAAACTGCTGTCAATCCTTCTTTAGATTTTCTATTAACTCCAACAGCAGCTTTAGGAATTTCCGGTAATGTTTATATTGATTCCGATAATGATAAATTACTTACTATTGGTTCCGATCAAGTAGTTTATGGTGCTACTATTTACTTAGATGGAGTGTTTAAAGGTTATTCAACTCATCCTGAAGGTGCTTTTAACATTGAAGTTGAAGTTATTGGTAAAGAAACCCATAACGTTTCTGCTGTTTATCAAAACTTTCAGTATGAACAAGAGTTCACTTTTGAAAAAGGAAAAAGTTTAACTGAAAATTTACTTTTAACCACTTATATTGGTGTATGTACTGAAGATGGTGATGGCAAACCAGTAAAAGATTTTTTTGTAACTCCCGTTCCCGGAGAGAAAGTTTTGAAAATTGAATGGACTAAACCTTGTCCAGAAGTTATTGGTTACCAAATCATAAGGTCTTACCAAGGGGAAATAAGTAAAATCATATCAGCTTCCCCTGGAGAAAATTTTATCCTTGATGATGATGAGTTAGAATGGGGAGTAGATTACACTTACAAAATCATTACTCATTATGACACAGAATCAGTAGAATCAGAAACTGAAGAACCTGGGAACGTTGGCGATAAACGTTGTGAAGGCAGATATCATAGTGAAACTGGCGGTTGGGACACTTTTTGTTTAGTTGGCGATAAAACAACTAGAAAAACCATTTGGTGGTGTACTGATGAAAACATATTAGATCCTTCCAAAGATTGTGTTGACGAACCTCTTCTTGGCGAAGATTACTATTGTACTCAATCTTCTAAAACTTCAGCAACTTGTCAAAATGCTGGTAATTGTGGTCCGAGCCCTCAACAAGCTGACCCTTTTGGTATATACTACAATCGTCAACAATGTTATGGTGGTTCTCCAGAAGAAGGCACTACCAATTACTGTTACTTTGATTATGCCAATACAATTTTTAACGAATGTAAAAGTTGTTCAGACCAAGATATGCAAAGTTGTTTTGATTATGATAGTAAAGATGCTTGTGAAATCAATAATTGTTTAGGTACAAAATGTAATTGGGTTAATGACGCAGAAAATAAAAATTTGATTGATTATGGTTTAATTAATTTACCAACCTCTACCACTCCAGAAACTGGAACAGGTTATTGTGTTGAAGAAGGTTATGAAGAAGCTGTTTTTGATCCGGAAGGAGATGATTATTGTTCTTCTTGTAATCCTTTTGCAAATCTTTTCGAAAATAATTTTTGTACTGCTGAAGTTTGTTCAGGCTTAGGAAGATGTTTCTCAGCTTTCAATTTAGCACAATGTTCAAGTTGTGGCGAATCTCCTACCCCTCAAAGTAATTGTTATGCTTACAATACAGAATTAGAATGTACAGGCCAACAAAATGTACAAAGAGACCCTTACGGAAAAATAATTAATTCTAATGATGAATGTAATTGGGATAAATGTTTATGGACTGGTACCACTAATGGTTATAGTGAGAATGGTTGTGTAAAAGATGGAGATGGTGATGGTACTTCTGATTGTGAATTATTTTTACCTAGCGAACAAAATAACTGTAAATTAGACCATTCTGCACCAAAAACTAAAATTCTTCCTGAAGGTATCAATGTTATTTCTTATGCTACTCCTGACATATTTCTTTTGGCAGACGATAATTCTTTAATCCCTTATCAAGAAAATTTCTTAGGCACTGCCAGTTATTGTTTAACTTCTACCACTTTTGATAATTGTTTTGATAAAGATTTGCAATCAGCTTTTACTGAAATATCTTATCCAGGAAAAGCTCTTTCCGAATCAATTACTTTAAATTTGATTGATTCAGCTTTCTTGCAAGGTAAAAAAATCAACGGCGAAACTTATCATTTAAAATATTATTCAGAAGATAAATTTTTTAATCAAGAATCAGTGCAGGAAACTTTTGTTTACATTGACAATGTTGTTCCAGAATTTGAAATTAATGAAAACATTAATACTGTTGCAGATACTACTGCATTATCGGTTTACTTAACTGGAACTAAAGAAATCGTAGGCTGTACTTTTACTTTGAACCAAATTTTGCCTTTAGGTGGTAAAAAAGTTATTGCTGTTCCTCGAGAAGAAGAAATTAAAAACGCTTTGTTTGAAAATTTAAAAGGCGTTAAGTTCAATTTAAACGTAACTTGTTTGGACGATGCCGGTAATGAAAATAGTAAAGTTAAAGATTACATTTTTGATTTGGAAGAAAGAATTGACATTATTAATCCTGAAATGGATAGTTCAGTTTCCGAAACCGAAATCTCATTTAAAGTTAATACTGTTGCTGGTGCTACTTGTGGTTTATACTTAACCGCTAATAATGAAAAGATTGCCGATTTCATTTCTGATCAAGAAGGTAAAGTACACCAAACTGCTTCTTTACCTGGATTTTTTGAAAAAGAATATGCGGGCGAACATAAAGTTATTTGTAACGAACTTTTAAATCTAGCAGAAACTTATGAAGATTACTTTAATTTTATGATTGACTTTTCTCCACCAGAAACACAAATCATTTTGAAAGAGGGAATTAGAGAAGAAAAACCTATTCTTTTTGGTTGGGAAGAACCTTTTATTGAAATGGTCACCATTGACTTTGAATGTTCATCTACTGGCTTTGATTGTGATAAAACTTACTATTGTCTGGGCGACAATTGTCAAGCAAATTTCTTTACTGCTGAAAAAAGTAGTTATCAGGAATATACTACTTCCATAGAATTATTAGAATCTTCCACCGTTTGTTATTATTCAACTGACCTTGCTAACAATCCTGTTTATCAACCAGTTTGTGGAAATGTTTTGATTGAAGGTTACGGCATTACTTTGGAAAAACCAGAACAACATTTTTACCAAGAAGAACAATGGGGTATTAGTAATCAACAAGTGTTCGACTTCCAATTTTTTACTAAAGTACCAACTACTGAATGTCGGATAGACTTCTCTTCAGAATTTGATTACGATGCTCTTCCTGAACATAAAATTAAACAGATTAACGCAGATAAAAAATATCTTTTTGAAATTTTCCCAGAAAGTGTTTTCACTTCTTATCCGGACTCTTGTTCTGGGGATGATACCAGTTGTGTGAAAACAGTTTATGTTAAATGTAAAGATCTTGACGGGAAAGTTGGGCCAGAAATAGTTATTTTCTTAGAATACGATCCTGTTGCCCCAGAAATCATTAATGCTTTTGCTGAACCGGACGAAGTATTTGAGGGAGTTACTACTGAATTATTTGTTGATACTGATGATAAAACTTTATGTAAATTTAGTGATGGTTCAGATGGTACAGGCTCTCAAGAGTATGGTAATATGGAATATTCTTTCCCCGGCACTATTGAAAAAACATTAAATCTTAACCATCAAGAAATTTTCAATATTAATTTTGTCGGTCCGAAAAAAGATTATAATCTTTACACTCAATGTTCAAACGGAGCAAGTGATTTATCTTTGACTGAAGAGATAACTTTTTCAGTAGATTATTCTCAGATTGGTTATATCCTTGAAAACACTTTACTGCCTTTCGGTTATGTCTTTGACCAGAACATTACCATCTCTGTAGGGACTTCAAAGAACGCTTTCTGTAAATACGACTTTAACGCAGAAGGATATAAACCTTTTACTAATCCTGAAAATCAGCAAATTCATCTTGCTGACATTAGTATTTCTGAAGAGGGTCAACATCTTATTCCTGTAAAATGTGTTATGAGTGACCATACAGTTTTTGGAGAAATTAAGTTTACTTACGATTTAACTCCACCAATTACAACTAATATCGAAGATGGTAATTACACTTGTGGAAATGAGGAGATGAGTTTGATTGTTAACACTAACGAGAATAATATTACTGGTTACGTTTATCAAGTAATTAACCAGGGTAAAGATGTCGAAATAGTTAAAAAAGCAGAACAGAAAAAAAGCAAATTAGCAGCCTTAGCAAATTTTGCGGCTAAATTGCAAAAAAATAAATCTACTGAAAAAGAAATTAACGAAACCCTTTCTGCACTTGAACCAAAACCAGTTGATACTGGAAAAGTTGGGGCTATAGTTCTTGATGGAGAAACCGGTCCAGAATTACCTCTTAAAATTTCTACCAAAGAATTAATTTTGGGTAATAAGTATACCGTTAAAGTTAAAGCTATTGATGCTGCCGGTAATGAAGGCGAATTTTATGAAAGTGACGGTTTTGCTGCAGTTAACAATACTTATTCCTCTTGTTTAGAAAAAGTACCTCCAAAAGTTTCTTTTAGTTTCAACAATAATACTTGTGCTTCAGTAATTGCCGAAATGACTTGTAAATATATTTCTGGTTGTAAAGATTTTGTTTATGGAAAAAGTGGAACTGAAAAATTATGTAATGCTACTGAAAATTATCTTGGCCAAAAAATAACTTTTGATCAAAGTGGTTGGATTTGTTATTCAGTTAGTGATGATCAAAATATTACTAAAAATGGGACTAAACATATTCCTTTTAATGATAAAGATGGTGATAAAACATTAGATTCATGTGATCAATGTCTAGAAACACCATCCGGAAAAATTGTTAACAAGTTTGGTTGTGCTGAAGGTGAAGTTCCTACAAAAGAAATTAAAGAAGATGCTGACGGCGATGGTTTACCTGATAAATGGGAAAAGAGTTATAATACTTTTGATTGTTTGTTAGATTATACCAATTCTGATTCTGATGCTAATGGTGTTGCAGACAATGAAGAAGATTATGATTTAGATAATATTAACAATTATCAAGAATATCTTCATGGATATAATCCTTGTTTGGCTGATGCGCCTTTGGAAGATTTTACTGAAGACCCTACACTCCCAACTACACCCACTTATCCTTTACCTTCTTCTACTGCAGGCGATAATACTTTAGCCATGATTTTCTTACTTTTAGGAATAATGATGGTCTTTGGTGGAGTTGGTTACTTGGTCTATTATTATATTTATTCTCCAGCCGGAAAAACAGCTACTCATCCAACATTGGGAAGAGCCCCTGTAACTAGAAAAACTGGAGTTGCTTCAACAATTAAACCAGTTTCAAGTAACTTGAAAAATAAATTATTACAATTAAAAAAGTCTCGTGTAAATAAGTTAAAACAAAAGAAACGGCGAGGTTTATTTGGAAAATTCAGTCCGCAATCAGAAAAAATTCCTCATTTAGATCGGTTAATTCAGAAAAAGAATCCTGGCTTATCACATCTGCAAAATATGGCTCAGAAATATTCTCAACATAAAGAAGAGATTAAACCGGGTTTAAAAAGTGGTGAAAAATCTATTTTTAACAAACTGGACAATATTGCTAAACAAACTAAAGATAAAAAAATTCATCAAGTTGTTAATAAAAGCGAAGCAAAAGATATTTTTAGTAAACTCAAAAAAATTAGTAAAAAGAGGAAAGGTAAATAAAAATGATTTACAACAAAAAAGGAATGGGAGTGGGTCAAGTATTTGTATTTATTGTTGCTGCTTTAACTTTTGCTTTGATTATGATCTTTGGTTATCAAACTATCTCTAAAATTATAATTAGTGGTGAAGAGGTAGCTTTTGTCCAGTTTAAAACTGATTTAGAAGACTCTGTCAAAAAGATTTATACTGAATTTGGTGCAATTAGAATTGAAAAATTTTTCCCTCCCGAAAAATTTGAACACATTTGTTTTGTGAACATGAATTACGATTTTTCTGTTGAAGAAAAAGAGGCATTGTGTAAAGAAAATCCTCTCGCTTGTGATGTTTTAGATGAAGCTCAATTAGGCGTTGAAGAAGGACGATGTTTTACCGGTTATGATTGTGTCGAAAAAAATATTTTTTTTAAACCACAATCTACTGTTGCCATTAAAGTTTATCAAATTTCCCTCGCCGATTCTGAAGGTGAAGAAGAATTTGGTTTCCTTTGTAAAAAAATTATTCAGGGTACATTTTCTCTTGGTTTAGAAGGTAAAGGCGACCATACAGAATTGTTTGACGTGAAATAAATAACTCATCATAATTAATTTGAAGAATGGTTAAAAATAAATCAGATAAAAATCGAAAATCTTCACATGGTCTTTACAATAAATCGGGACAAATTCAATTAACTTTTAGTTGGATTTACATTTTGATTGCTGGTGCAATAATTCTTCTCTTTTTTGTTGGCCTTGTTTTCAAACAGCAAGCAGCTGCTGAAGAATCTTTAGCTTTTGATGTTGTTCAAATTATGGATTCTATTTTTACTGGCGCTCAAGTTTCAGAGAAAACAAAAAATTTCATTGATGTTAGTGGTTTAGCAGATTATACTTTATCTTTTACTTGTGAGGATGGTTTATCGGAATTTGGAATTAAAGGCCAAAGTAGTCCTATCCAAAACGTTGTTGACCCCATTTTTTCTCCACAAGAAATCAAAACTACTCTTTTAATTTTGTGGAGTTTACCTTACAAATTACCATTTAAAGTTATTGACATGATGTACGTAACTTCCATTAATACAAAATATTTTATTCTTGGTGATGGTAACGGCTTCGCTGAAGAATTTTATAATTCTACTCAAGATTTTAATCGTGTCCTGATTAGTAATCCCACCGATATTGATCCGGAAAAAAACTTTCAGGTACGAATTATCGATTTGGAGGGAGTTTATGTTAAACCAAATCAACTTGTTCCAGCAAAATTATCTTTATTAGAAGATGATAAAGTTACTGCTATTTCTTTTACTGCTTCTAACATGGTGAATTATTTTAAAAAAGAAGACAATCTTTGGAAACAAACTAATCTTAATCCTGTCCAAATAATTTCTTTATCCGGAGAGAGAAATGCCGCCAAGTATGCAGCTATTTTTGCTGCTAATGATGAAGTTTATCAATGTAATATGAATAAAGCTTTCTTACGTTTAAAATATCTTATCGAAATTTATGAAGAAAAAGCTAAAGAGATTGAAACACATTATAACCTTAATCCAGAATTACAATTAAATAAAGATTGTTTAAATTATATTCAAAAAGGCGGTTATGAACAAAACATTAATGGTGCTTTAGAATCATTAAAAAATATTGTCGCTGGCTGTTTGTTTAAACCCAGTTTGTGTGGTGATTTATTGCAACCAGCAGAAGATTTGAAACAAGCCAATATAGATTTAGGAGAAAAAGGAGATTGTTTAACCTTATACTAAAATGTTAAGAAAAAAGAATGGACAAGCACGAATGAACGAAACTATCGCTATCGTTTTTATTTTCTTTGTACTAATTCTTTTTGGAATCATGTTTTTTTACCAATATCAAAAAATAGCAATTAAAGAAAAGAATGAAGAACTTCTTGGAAATCGAGCTATGGATACCACTTTAAAAACTTTATTTTTACCTGAATTAATTTGTACAAAAGGCGAAGCTGAACCAGAAGATAACTGTTTTGATTTAATGAAATTAAGACATGCAGAAAAAACTTTTACTGCCCATTTGAACGATTATTATTATGAGCTATTTTCTTTTGCTAAAATTACTGTGCAAGAAATTTATCCCGGAAATAAAACTTACATTTTGTATGATAAAGAGAAGCCCCCTTTAGAAGACGGTTCTTCAGGTTGGACTAGAAAAGAACCTACTTATTTTGTCGTTACTCTGAAAGACGAGAATAATACAGAAGAAAAATCTAATTATGGTTTTGGTTATATTAATATTGAGGTTTATTCATGATTAATAGAAAAAGAGCACAAGTGGAGATAATCGGTCTAGTTATCATTGTTATCTTGATTGCTTTAGGAATGTTGTTCATGGCTCAGTTTGCTTTGAAAGAAGATGCTAAAAAGAAAATCTTTACTCGTAAAGGTCTTGCTTATAGTACCATGTCCTCTTTAATGAAAACTACTATCTCTGATCAAAGTTGTTCTGGAACTTATCAAAAATGGGTGCAACCTCAGTTAGGTAAAGATTTACTTGAAGATTGTGCAAAAAATTATGATTATTATTCTGTTGATGATCCTGACAGTTATTCATTGTATCAATGTCAAGGGTTACATAGTTGTCATTTTGCTAATCAATTGATTAAAGAATTATTAAACGAAACATTGGGTGAGTGGAATAAAAAATATGTTTTTCAAGTAAAATTAATTCGGGCACAAGAAGATAAACCACTTACTATTGTTGGTCCAATAAAAGTTGGCGGTGGTTGTCCTAGATCTAAAGATCGGGATGTTTCCGGCTTGTTTCCGTTACATACGGATGCTGGCTTGATTGAAAGTAACTTGTATTTGTGTGATTAAGTCTAGTTTTTCGTTGTTTCTCAGATTAAAATCTTCGCAACATACTCAAAAAACTTCATTTTTTAGTCGTTTCTCGGCTAAAGCCTTCAAAACATTTATATACTATTTTCCTTTCTTTTAATATAAATAATATTAACTAAAATTGAGGTGAATTGAAATGGTTTTTAATAAGAAGGGACAAGGTTTGTCTTTAACAACAATTATTGTAGCTGCTTTGGCTTTAATTGTACTAGTGGTTTTAATAATGGTTTTTACTGGTAGGATTGGAATTTTTCAGGGTGGATTAGATAAAGCTGCTCAAGCAGAAATGGTTCAAATGCAGATAACATATGGCGATTGTCATCCTAGTGCAACTGCAGAAGTAACTTTTGGTAATGACTTTAAGGTTGCTGAATCTGAAGAATCTAAAGAATTATTAAAAGCTCAGTATAAAGATGACATTAGTTCTTGTAAAGGTAACTCAGACAAAGGTACTTGTGAATCTGCTGGCTGTAAATGGAAATGAAGATGAATCTCTTTAACAAGAAAGCTAGTGCCAACATGTGGTGGATTATTATCGGGGCAGTTATTGCTCTGGTAGTAATGATCATTTTAATGGTTATGTTTACTGATAAAAGCGGTAAACTTGAGACGGGTTTGTCTAGTTGTGAAGGTAAAGGCGGTGAATGTAAACCAAAAAAACCTGGTTGTCCTGAAGGAACATTACCAGCAACCCTTTTTGATTGTCCTCCTGATAAGCCTAACACCATATGTTGTTTGGGTAATAAAAAATGAGGCGTGCTAGTGCCAATATGTGGTGGATTATTATCGGGGCAGTAATTGCTCTGGTAGTAATGATCATTTTAATGGTTATGTTTAGTGGAAAAAGCAATAAACTTGAGAGTGGTTTGTCTGGCTGTGAAAGTAAAGGCGGAATTTGTGTTCAAGGCAAGAATTGTCCTAAAAGTACTTTGTCAGCATCAACATTTGATTGTAATAAAGCAGGATATGAACTATGTTGTTTAGGAAATCCTAAAGAACATGACTCTAGTAAGGAACCCTATGAGGTTGGTGAATGTAGTGGGCCAATAATCGCCAGTAATGGTAAAAAATATTGCGGTTAATCTCTCTCAAATATGAAACTTTACAAAAAAATAAGCAAAAATTGTCAAAACAATTTTTCAACTTTTTTTCCAAAAGGAAAAAAAGCAGTTGATTGGGCCAGTCCCACAACAATGATTACTGTAATTTTGTCAATTATTTTAGGGTTAGCTTTCCTTTATTACATTTGGACATTAAAAGGTAAATTAGGACCATGAACAAAAAAGGGATGGAAATGTGGCAACTAATCATGATCTTTTTAGCGATTGCTTTGTTAGTATTTCTTTTGTGGTGGTATAGTGATTTAGGTGGCGGTTTAGAAGGTATGTTAGATAAAATGGGAGGTCTTTTTTAAATGGCTACAGTAATTTCCCAAAAATTAGTTTTATATATTATTCCCATTATTGTTGCTGCCTTTTTACTGTTTAATTATTATGGTGGTGATGAAAGTGCTTTTGAAAGTCTTAAAAGTGGCGTAGATTCCGCAAAAGAATATGTCCCTAACATTTCTATTGGTGATAAAGGTCTAAGTGCATCTAAACCTGACATTTCTACAGAACATAAAGCTCAATTGACAAATCTAAAAAATGCTATTGAAAAAATGTTAAGCAGTTCAGAGAAAAATTGTTTTGCTAATTATGGTGGTTTTTCTCCATTGGGTGAGAAAGGCACTTCTATTGTGATGACCCGTTCTGATGGCGGAACTAAATTTAGAGTTCTTGGCGGCGCTGGTGGAGATCAACTAGTTACCGACTTATCATTTGAAATTGAGGGCATGATTCCTTGTGTTATTGCTGGAGATTCTACTATCACTAAAAATTTTGACAAAAGTTTTCTAACCGGAAAAAGTATTGTTGATAATCACTTTAGGAATGTTAATAGTATTACTCTCCATTATTATGAAGGTGCTACTCTAGCTTGTAAAAATGGTAATCAAATCCTTGTTCCTGAATTAGGTAAAGACATAGTAAATGATGAATGTTTTAATTTTCAAGATGCAGGAATTATTTATACCCCTGATAATGAACATATTTGTTTCTTCCCAACTATTTTGGGAGATGCTGCAGGAAATTGTGATGGGAGTTCTGCAGAAGGTTTGGATAACGATTGTTTAGGAGAAGATCCAGATGAAGATATCGCTATTCCTCGACAGGTAAGGGAAGGTAAATTAAAAACATGTTAAAATCAAAATTAAAATCAAAAAAAGGAATTACTGCTGGAACTTTAGTAGTAATTATTTCTGTAATTGCCGCTTTTATTATTATTGCTAGTGTCATTTTTGGTTTCATGAGTAAAACTGAAGTTAAAGAAGCAGAACTACTTTGTAAAACCAGTATTGATCTTCGGGCAACTACTGCTGTTCAAGCTGGTGGTACTAATGTCGCTTTAGCGCCAGTTTTATGTAAAACTCAAGATAAAGAAATCATTGGTAATCGTGAAGAGATTAAATCTCAATTAGCTTATATGATGGCTCGTTGTTGGTGGATGTTTGGCGAAGGTCGACATGAAGAAAATTTAGAAAATCCGGGTGTTTTTCAACAAATGTTAGGTCTTACAAGCAATGATAATAAGTGTTTCTTATGTTATACTGCCACAATTGATCAAAACAAAATTGAGGGTGACACTATCAGCATGGAAGAAATGTTAAATTATGTTATTGAAAAAGATCATAAAGATATCAAAGGTTTAAAGTATTTAGATTATTTTCAAAGTTATGGTGGTCCTGGCATGGTGGTCTTAACTAATCCGATTGAAGCAGAACACTCTTATGGTATTGTTTACATGGCTAAGAATAAAGAAGGCAATTCTGGTGCTTTATGGAAAACTGCTTTAGCTGGAGCGGTTGTTTCTGGGGTAGTACTTTGTTCTGTTGTTACCCTTGGAGCTTGCGCAGCTGTCGTGGTGGTAGGTGCTGCTGCTGGCGGTGGTTATGCTACTTATAATGATTATTTTACTGGTGCTGAAAGAGATCTAAGTACGATAACTTTGGGTGAACTTAATTTAATTAGTACAGCCAATTGTGTTAAAGATTTAGGTGGACAATAATATTTATTCAATAAAAAGAGGTGAGCAAAAATCTTAAAAGATTTTTTGATCTCACTACGCGAGGTGTATAAAATGAAATTTAATAATAACAAAAAAGGTGCTGCTAAGTGGGTAACTACAGTTATTGTAGCGATGATGATTGCTTTTATTTTCCTGGTTCTTATTTTAATTTTTACTGATGCTAGTCTGACAAAAATTTTTGTTGGAGTTAACGAAAAAATTGATGATTTTGGTGATTGTGATAAAGACCGTGTTTCTAATATGTTCGATCAATGTCCTTGTATGTCAACTAAAGGTCAAGAGATGAAAGATTTACGTGGCTGTCCGCAAGGAACAACTGTAGAGAAAGCTGAATGGGACCGACAAACTTGTAATTGGTTCGTAACTGATGATGAAAATAATCCGGTTGAAGATTGTGAGGATGATGGAAGTACTTGTAAAAATTTTGCTGTTACTGGTGCCACAGATGATGAAAAACATAAAACTAGATGCGGTGAAATTAAAAGCACTGTTGTAGCCGTTCCAGACTCTACTGGTCAAGGTGTTCCTACTGAAGGTGATCTGACAATTACTAAATTTAAAGCTAATGGTAAACAGGTTAGAGATAAAATTAATGAAAATTTGGGTGGTACAGAAGAGTTTGAGTGGATTGAAGTTGAAGCTCAAGCAAAAAATTTAGGCGAAGAAGATATTACTAAAAACTTCAAAACTAGTATTTTTGTTTGTGATGCAACTGACCAGGATGATTGTGTTAAGAAAAACCTTTACGAATCTAAATCTCCTACTGGTAATTTTGTTCCTAATTGGGTTAGTACTCAATCAATGCGCTATGATAAAACTATTAACGATCGGATTGATTATTCTAAATTCGTTAAAGTTGGTGACAATGGCGATGCTTGTGACGGACCTGACATTCAAGAATGTTGGTTAAAGATTAGAGTTGATTCTGAAAATGATTTGGCAGAAAAAGATGAGAATAACAATGAAATGGGAATAGATGTTGTTTTGAAAAACCAGAAATTCGACTATTTTCAATTTGAAGCATTTAAGTCTGTTGAATTAGTTATCAATGATGAAGGTTCAGCTGACCCAGAACAAAAACCTATCACTCAAATGTGTCGAGGTTATATTGGAGATGCTTCTGGTTATGATTGTTCAAGTCTTGCCCAATCTTGTGGTCAAGGACAATTTCCCAGTTCTTCATCGTGGAATCCAGAAAGTAATGGTTGTTTGATTGTTGTTACTGAAGATGATACAACTACAAATGATTGCGGTTATGCTGGAGCAGTAGATGAAGTAATTATTGACCAGGATAATAATTATGTTAAATTCAATAATCTAAAAACTGCTTTTGTTAATTCTAGGGGCGATGATGCAGATAATGCAATGGCTTACTCTTGGAAATCAACCTCGGCGGGTTCATTAATTTGTCATAAAGGTTTATGGAGATTGTGTAATCCTGCTGGCGAGAAAGAACAATTGCAGTTTGGTAATAAGTTTTATATTTGTAAAGATAGAAAATGGGTTCCTAAATAATTTTTTTTAATTTTTTTTAATAAAATGAAAAATAAAAAAGCAATTATGATAAAGTTTTTGGTAACAGTTTTACTAGCGATTATTATCTTTGCTCCTGCTTGTCTGTTCGCTTCTAAATTTTTTAGTTTGAGTAACCAAGCTAAAGATAACTTCGTTAATTTCGTTAATGAGATTAAAGAGATGGAGACAGCACAACTTGGCGAGAGAAAAAATTTCATTTTAATTCTTGACGAACCTACTGCCGTAATTTACTTTGAGAAAGGTAAATCTCAAGTCGGGGTTGATGTTGATGGTTGGGCAGCAAGAGATTACAAAGTAATTTTTGAAAAACCTTCTTCTTGTTCAGATGAAAAGAATTGTCTTTGTTTGTTTAGAGAAGTGAATGTGATGGAAGCCGGTAGCAGATTAGTTAACGTTATTGGAATTCAAAATATTTGTGAACAAGATATAAACTTAGATTTAAAATTAAATAGTTGTGGTATTGGAATTCCTGAAGATGTTGTTTCATATTCTTGTTCAGATGGTTTTACTATTGAACGACTTATGATAGAACATGCTAAAAATGCATTTTATTCTTTTGATGCCCATTACGAAGCCTCTCGAAGAATCTCACTCACTATAGAAAAATCTCAAGATGCAATACTTCTTGAAAGTTAGAAAATGAATAAGAAAGCTGCCAGTGTAATTATGATTACTTTTGAAATTCTTGTCGTTCTCCTAGTTGTTTATATGACTGTTTCCATTGGTAAAGCTTACGGCGAGTCAGATCAAGTAACTAAAATTAATGCCGCCGAAGAATTGAGAATGATGATTGACACTCTAGTTGCTGTTCCTGGAGATGCTATTGTTTCCTATCCGCAAGAAGTTTCTAAATTTTCTTTTATTTTAACAAGAGGTTCAATTTCAGTTTTTAAGAAAGGTGAAGAAGAAAATGTTTGGATTGTAACTACTTTTTTCCTTCCCGAGAATTACGATGCACAAGGAACTGTTTTAGAAGCTAATTATGTTTGTTTGGAAAAATTAAACAAAAAAATAATCCTTAAAAAATGTATGGAAGTAGCCGATAATAAAGTTCCACCCCAATTAGGTTCCCCAGATGATACAGGGATTTATACTTATGATGCGGGAGTTCTTGCTACTCCTCTTTATTATAGATACCAGGATAAATCTTGGGAATGGAGTCCAGATAAATCATATTGGATGTCTGTTAACACTATGGTTGTGACAGGTGGAAAATTTGACAAACAAAAACCAGCCCAAGAAAATATTAAATTAATTAGATACTTACAAAAATATAACCCTCCCATAGAAAATGAATAAGAAAGCACAATTTGCAGCCGCAAGGAAAACCATCTATTGGATGATTGCCGGATTAGTTATTACTTTAGTAGTTATTGGTTTTGCGATGGTGATTGCTAGTTACCGTAACAATTTAGCTAAAGTACCACCCGAAATTAGAGCAGAATTGATATCTTTAAGATTTACTAGTAATCCGGACTGTTTCGCTTATAACATCAGTGATAAAGTCATTTTGGGAACGATTGATTTAGTTAAATTTAATGAAGAAACTTTGTTGAAATGTTATAGTACTGCTTCTGCAGGAGGAATTAAAACATTTAACTTTAGGTTGAAATTGGAAAGTTCTGGTGAAGAAATAACAACTGATAAATATGCTAACGTTGACAAATTTACCATCTTTAAAGAAGTTTTAGTTAAAAGACAAACCGGTTTGTTTAAAGATCGATTAATTATTTACGTGCAGGAGAAAATAGGAACATGAAAAGATTCAATAAAAAAGCAATGCTGGACGATTTGTTTGATTTTCTGTTTACTATTACTACTGCCTTCTTTTTGTTAATCTTCTTAGGAGCAATTTTGAACGGCGGTGTTAATGAAAGTAATAAACAAGCAATTACCCGTGTAGCCGAATTTAGACAAACGGAATCAGCAGTAAATAATCTCCGTATTCAAATTTATCAACAAGACAATTTTTTTACAATAGAAGAAATCGATGATCAAGTAGCTGGCAGTAAAGTTTTGGCAGGAAGAGTTATTACTAGTTGTCCTGATTATATTACCAAGACTGAATGTAATGGTGATGCTGTTAGTATTTATACTAACATCCCTGGATTCTCATGCGATTGGTATGATGATAATGGAGAATGTTATACCTCACCATCAATAACATAAAATGAATAAGAAAGGAAGTTTAATGCATTGGACAATTTTTGGGATCATGATAGCTTTAGGAGTATTTTTATTTTTCAGTAAAACTGGTCAAGTTGATGTGGGCGTGAAAGGAGAATGGGCAACAGACTTTTTAGTTAATAATGTTTTGGCTGCAGAAAAAGAATCCCTTCATATTGATGGTGTTGCTATCACTACAGGCAGAGAAATTGCTCAAGAATTAGCCGAGAATTCAGGTTTTTCACCAGGAAAGAGTTCTGATTGTGCCACCATTAATAGTATTAATCTCTGGAATAAAGAAGATAAAAAATGTTTTCCTGTTATTAAAGATTCTTTAAATGAACATGGTCAAAAGAAACTAACTAAAAAAATACCTCAAAATTCTTATTTCAATATTGAATTTAAAGATACATTCTTTCTTGCCGATGGAAATAAAAAAGATATTATTACCAAGTCAGGAAAATATTATTACCAAACAGATTTTATTGTTGATTTGGGTTATTCGTTCCAAGAGTATGATTCGTTAATTTCTACAGCGACAAATCTTCTTGCCACCTGTCAGAACGTTAATGATTTATCTACTTGCCTCACTGCTAATAAACTCCCTACGTGGAAAGATACTTCTTGCAATACTGAGAATTTCTTTGCGGGTAGAGAAATTGGTTTTTGTGTCACCTCAACAAGTTTAAATTCAATCAAATATAAGTTTGCTTTAGATTTCACTCCTACCGGGGCTTTAACTGTTAGTAACGTTGAATTACAAACTCAAACTGATAGTTATGAAATTTCTGTTGCTAAAGATGATACTGCCGATAGTTACAAAGTGTATTATACTGACTATTTAGCTCTGGCAACTCAAACAGGTAAAGCTGCAGACATCTTTGCACAAGTACCAGCAAACTTACTTTACTCTCATAGTTCTTGGACTGTCAATAAAGCTGATCTAAACACCGATTGTACTACTAAAGAAATTGGGAAAGGTTACCTTTGTGGAGATAAAATGGTTTATGTTGTTGGTAAAAGTTCTCTTTCTCAAGAATATGGGAGTTACCTTTTTGCTGTAACTACGCTTAAATCTGGAACAGAATCAGACATTCAAAGTTTTACCTCCTCTTAATATATCCTCCACTATCTAAATTCTTATAAATTGTTTTCTTTACATTAAAATTGTAAAAGGGTGGTTATTATGTATAAAATTCCGTTAAAAGATATTAAAGAAAAAATTGTTGCTTCTGGTAAGCTTGACTTAGAAAATTTAGAATCAAAAATTAAAGAAAAAATCAACGAACTTTCTGGATTAATTAGTGAAGAGGGTGCAGCCCATATTATTGCTAACGAATTAAATATCGAATTAGTTGATTCAAATAAGAACAAATTGAAGATTAAAGAAATTTATTCAGGGATGAAAAATGTTTCTACTGTTGGTAAAGTTACTCGAAAATTCGAGATTAGAGAATTTGCTAAAGGGGATAGAACGGGAAAAGTTGCTTCTTTAATCATTGGTGATGATACTGGCACGATTAGAATAGTTTTCTGGAATGAACAAGCAGACTTGTTGAATCAAATTAAAGAAGATGATATTCTTTTAATCAATGAAGCTTATGTTCGCGAAAATAATAATCAGAAAGAGATTCATCTTGGTGATCGGGGAGACGTAGAAATTAATCCGGAAGGAGAAACTATTGAAAATGTTAGACAAACTTCTTCATTTGAAAGAAAGAAAATTTCTGACTTAAACGATACTGCAGATAATGTTGAATTGATTGGAACTGTTGTGCAAGTTTTCGATCCACGTTTTTTCATGGTCCATCCAGAATCTGGACGAAGAATTAGAGAAGGTGAAGAAGCAGGGGTTGTTCCTGCTTTATCTTATGTAATGAATGCAGTTTTGGATGATGGTGCAGGAACTATTCGGGCCGTCTTTTGGAAAAATCAAACTAACCATCTTTTAGGTAAAACTGTAGAAGAGATGAGTGCTTATAAAGAAGATCCCTCTTCATTTGAATCTGTTAAAACTGATCTTCTTGGAGAACAATTTAAGTTGATGGGTCGGGCAAAAAAGAATGAAATGTTTGACCGTTTAGAGTTTAATGTTCAAATAGTTGAGAAAGCT
Source organism: Candidatus Woesearchaeota archaeon (assembly GCA_018664115.1). GTDB lineage: Archaea > Nanobdellota > Nanobdellia > Woesearchaeales > GW2011-AR9 > JABJOX01. Next base: position 3,501 of record JABJOX010000031.1, on the reverse strand, counting down.
AATCCTCAGGAAGAGATTGATAAGTTGGAGAAAGTAGAACCTGCTGAGAAAGTAGAACCAGCTGAGAAAGTTGAACCTGCTGAGAAGGTAGAAACAACTGAACCTGCTGAAACAACTGAGACTGCTGAAAAAGTTGAACCTGTTGAACCTGTTGAAAAAGAAAATTAATTAAACTCATTGTTTTTTCTTTAAACAATGCTTTTTCATACCCATTTGATGATTGGACTTGTTTTCTTTTTATTATTAAAAGATTATTTCACTGGTGGGAATGAAATTTTATTTTTGGCTTTAGTTTTATTGGGAAGCATTTTTCCTGACATTGATGATGGGAAAAGTAAAATGAAAAAAGCTTCTGGAATTATTGGTTCCATTATCAGTTATCTGTTTAAACATCGCGGTATTTTTCATTCAATTTTTATGGGGTTAGGATTATTTGTTTTATTTATTGTTTTTTGGAACAGTTATTATGCCTTTGCAATTTTGATTGGATATAGTTCACATTTGTTTGGAGATATAATCACCCCCATGGGACTTAAATTATTTTATCCTTTATCAGATTTTAAAATTAGGGGCCCGATTAGGGTTGGTGGACTTGGTGAATGGGTAATTTTGTTTGGAATGGGCTTAGTGGTTTTAAAAAGTTTCTTTTGAGTCATTTAATCGCTTCTAAAATTGCACTTTCTAACTTCTGCGGTTCATCTGTTCCTATTCTTTTTATTCTGCCATTTCTCATTTCTATTTCAACTGCATCAAAACCAGAAACGTTGTAAACCCACATTCTACGAGGAACCCAATATCTAATCCCCCATCCGTAATACCAATGATTCTTTACTACTTTTGCTGAAATGATATCTCTTATTAAATATCGTTTCTTAAATATTCCATAACCAAACTTAATTTGTAAATTATTTTCATCAATCATGATAGTAAGTAAAGAAAATGATGATAAAATAAAAATTATTAGAATCATAACAGCAAGAATAAGCATATTGAAACTTGCCATAATAAAAATGAACCCAAAATATAATATTAGTAAAGTAGTGATAACAATTATCAAGTATCCAATCTGAGTATGTTTATAATTCATTTAAATAGTATACTTTCTTGTTAATATAAATTTATTGGAGCAAATTGCAAAGAATTATATCCATCCTTTTTTTTTGTATAACTGAAAACCAATTTTAAGAGCTTCTTCAATTTGATTTTCTAACTTTTTGTTTAATGATTTAATATGAAAACATGATTTGCCTTTTAATAACGATAGTAATTCTGGTTTAATAATTTCTTTAAGTTTTGTGTCTGTGTAAATTGGCATGAAATAAAATCCAACATAACTACTTTGAATTATTAATCCTGCAAAATATACTTCATTTCTTTTTCTACCAGCGATTTCCAAATCTTTAAATGACCAGAGATCATATTTACTATCTAAATCAAACTTGGGTTTTAATGGGGTTTCATATTTTTTTAAGAGAAATTTTAATTTCTTAAATATTGGTACTAATTTTTCTTGCATAAAGAGTATACATGAATCATATTATAAAAAGTTTTCTTTGATTCTGAATTGATTATAAAGATGTTATACGTTTTTTTTGCAAGAAAAACTCATAAAGTTTAAATGTTATCAAAGATTAATGATGGTGCTATGAAGACAATAACTGTATTCAACAGGAATGATTTTAGAAAATGGTTAGAAATGCATCATGATAGCGAGGATAAGGTTTCTGTTATAGTTTACAAGAAACATACAGGTAAATCGTCCCCCTCACATAGAGAGTTAATGGAGGAAGCGATTTGTTTCGGTTGGATTGATACTACAATTAAAAGATTAGATGAAGATACGTACATAAGGAATTTTTCTAAAAGAAATAAAAATAGTAAGTGGAGTGATAACACTCTCGGATATGCTAAAGATTTGATTAAACAAGGAAAAATGACTTCTCTTGGCTTGAAATTTTACAAAGAAGGTCTGAGTAAACCCACTCATGATTTTGGAATTCCAAAAAATCCAGATATGCCTGCAGAATTAAAAAAAGCTTTGGATAAAGATAAAAAAGCAAAAGATAATTTTGATAAGTTTCCACCTTCTACTAAAAAAATGTTTTATAGATGGATTTTAAGAGGTAAGCGTGAAGAAACTAGAGTTAAAAGAATCAAGTTAATTGTTGAGAAAGCAAGAGTTGGCAGAAAAGATATTTTTGAAACACAAGAAAATATTAATGGATGATTTATCTGCTTTTTTTAGAAGATTGAACTCTTAGTTTATAGAACTCAAACACCCCAATTATTAATAGAGAGGAAAAACTTTTTTATTTTTTTGCTATATATAATAAGTGTTCTCCATATCCAATCAAAGAAGGGTCATTGGCTGTTTTTCTCAAATAATCTAACCAAAATGCAAATTGTTTTTTATTAAATTTATTTATTTCATCTTTTAATAATCTTGATATCCCATCCGGCGACAACAAATCTAATTTCTTCAATTTAACTTTTCCAAATAATTCTTCGATTTCATCAATTGTTACTAATGTAAAAACGTCATCTTTGCGATGAAAGTTTGAAGTGTAATTATTTTCATTTCTCATTAATTCTTTAATATTTTTTTTAAAATTATCTGCAAGTGGTAAGTAATTTGAAATAAATGCAAATATGAGTATTCCATTTTTTTTGCACACTCTAATAGATTCTTTTAGGCATTTTAATCTATCTTTATTCTTTAGATGATACATAGGGCCCAAACATAAGACCATATCAAATTTACCATTAATCATCTTTAAATCTGTTGCATTTCCCAATATGGTTTTTATTTTCATGTTAGGTTTTATTTTTAATTTTAACATGTTCATATTATGCTCTACTAATTCAAGAGCTGTAACATCATAACCTTCTTTTGCAAGTTGTATGGAATATGCGCCAGTTCCAGCTCCTAATTCAAGAATTTTCATGTCTCGCTTTAGATATTTTCTGATAGTTTCAAAAGTCAGAATGAATTCGGGTTTATGCATATTATCTCTTTTAAATCTAATATTTTCGCTATAACCTTCAGTATAGTGTTTTTTCATTTTTTTCATATATCTACTACTATTATATCTGTGTTTAAATACTTTGTTTTTTTTGCCCTATGCGTATTAAAGTGCCCGAAACCAAATTGAACATAACGATGTTAAGTCCCCCAGACTTTATGTCCCGGTGGAGCATAGCGACAAGTTTTTTACCGCGGAGAATTATTTTTTTTAAGAAAGGGAGACTTAAGACTTTAAATTACCAAAAGATTGATAAAACTGAATAATCTTAATGGACTTATGACTCGAGTTTTTGGATTTGAAGTAAGAGAAAAGTTACCGAAAGAACGTATTAGAGAATTAGTGGATGAGCTATTTCAAACCATGCAAGATGGGTTAAAAGCAGTCTTAGATAGAAAGGGGGTTGCATATGGTTTGGGTTTTATTGTAGCTTATGAAGATGGAGCTGTACCTGTAACAATTTATAAGGGATATAAAG
>JABJOX010000046.1 GCA_018664115.1 Candidatus Woesearchaeota archaeon | reverse complement strand
ATTAAACATAAACCCAGCAATAATCAATCCAATCACAATAACAATTACTGGATACTTCAATAAAGTCCATTTCTTCTTCCAGTTAACATTAAAAATCTTAAATGGCCAATGCTTGAAAACAAAATAAGATTCATAATCAAAATAACCAACAAAATGTTTTGAAATATTTTCAATCGTGAAAAAGAAAACATAAAACAAAAAGATAATACATAAAGATACCAAAATTATAATTAAAGGAATAGTTACAGATAAATTAGTCAAATAAATAATAAAAACTATTAAATTAAATAAGAAAAATGTTAAAGCTAAAGCAAATAATCCCGAAGAATAATTGATTATTAATAATTCTGTAAACCATTCTTTTTTGTTTGATTTAAAATAAGGGACAAGAGAATAAAAAAAAGCAATCAATGAACCTAATAGGAAAATAAATACCCACTCTCCACTCTCGCTAATTGAATTAACAACAAAAAACAAAATCAATGAACCAATAAACAATAAAAGTAAAGGCATCCAGTTGACTTTGCCTTTGTGGGCATAATTGATAGCATAATCAATATCTTTTTCTGGCCAACCACCTTTTAGAAGCCTGTTCTTAACTTTACTATCGCTTAATCCTTTTGCCTCTTTAGACCTAATCCAATCAATTAGTTTTCTAGAATGCATGCTTAACCACCTTCAACCTATATTTCTTCATCATCAACTTTGCTTCCCTTTCATTAAGCAGCTTATTCTTTGTACCAACATGTTGAATCACAGATAACGAATTAGCAACACCTAACTTTAAAGCATCTTCAAAAGAATATTTCTTGATCATCCCTGCCAATAACCCAGAAGTGAAAGCATCTCCTGCTCCCGCAGTGTGAATAACTTTAATATCTGTAGGTAAAATAGAATAAAAATTATCATCGTGAAAAGCATAAGTCATCTTTCGACCATTAGAAATCACTATTGTTTCCGGACCCAATTCGTATAACCCCATCAACAATTCTTTGTAAGAATTAGTTTTTGTTCCTAATAATACCTGTGCTTCTTTCTTATTTAAAACAAGAAGAGTAGTTGCTTCCAATACCAATTTCAAATACTTCTTGCCTTTTTTTGCTAAGTATAAAGAGGGGTTAAACAATAACTTAATCTTCTTTTTCTTTGCGTGTTGAGCAATCTCTTTTCCTGTTTGAAATGATTTTCCCATTAAGCTAGCCAAATAAATCCATTTCGCTTTTAATTGCGATTTCTTAAAATCATTAACACTTAAATCTCGAGAAGCACCTTTGTGAACATAAATAATTCTATCCCTATCTTTATGCGGACAAGAAATAATTGTAGAAAAATCAGTATTATGTTTACTTGGATGTAAACAAACATTTTTCAAGTTATATTGTTTTAATTCTCTTAGTATAAACTCAGCATCATGATCATTACCTAACTTGGATAATAACTTCACTTTTAACCCTAATTTAGATAACGCTGCAGCAGAATTAGTAGCTCCACCACCAGAATGTTTCTCTATTTTTTTTACTAAAACTTTATCACCCAATTTAACAGATTTTAAAGAACAATCAGTAGTTAAGAAATTATCTAAAGTAGCCGAACCTACACAAAGCACATCATAACGCTTAATCATTTATCTATTAACCTCTTTTTATAAGATAAAGAATACTTTATTATTTATATAAGTTACTAAAATAAAAAAAAAGAAAAAAAGAAAAAATTACTTGTTGTTAAAATCTCCTTCTTGCATAGTGTTAAACATGTTTCCTAAATTGTTTGACACTAAATCAATTGGGTTCGGATCCCACAACATCTCTTTCTTCATCATCATCATTGCTGCTTCTCCAACACCACAACCAAACGAACCAGCTGTTTGACCTTGAGGTCCGCCACCAGTATTTTTAACAACAGATTGATCAGCACCGCCAGGACCACAGATAGCTTCGTCATCAGAAGCACAATCCATAAAAGCTCCACCAGGACCACCAGGACCACAATTATTTCCACCATCGTCACCTAAAGGATCAAACCCTTTCGACATGCCAGTTTTAATGTCATCCTTAAGGTCATTAAATTCTTGTTGGTTATATGAGCCAGTAGATGTTGAAGTTGCCCCCATCCCAGACATTTCACCATTTGAATCATAAGAGCTAGTTTGTGAGGTATGTGTAACATCGTATTTAGTTCCGCCCACACCATAAGATTCACCAATAGTCTTGTAAGTATGTTCTGTTTGGTCATATGAACCATCATTATTCTTGTTCGTTTCAGTATAAGTCACACCACTATTACCTTTATACATATCATTATCCACACTAGAACTATCACCAGAACCTTCATTACCAGTTTGACCACCTAACTTATCAGCATCAATAGAACCGCCAGGACCACAAGGTCCACCAGCATTATAAGGATCACCATAACCCACTTCACTAAAAGGGGTTGGTTGTCCAGAAGAATCAGTTCCAGTTGGACCCATTGGATCAACAGATGTCCCCATTGGATTATTGCCACCACCGGCTTCGCCCATAGCGCCGCCACTACCGGAACCTTCACCACAATCAAAACCACCACTGGAGCCTCCTCCAAGGAAACCAGTGTCAATAGAACCACCACTAGAACCTCCGCTACCACTAGGGCCACCGCTTTCAGTTGTCCCTACCAAAATTTCTTTAAGTTGTCTTAAAAAAAGAGGATTTAAAGGCTTTTTATCAATTTTACCAAATAATTTCATCTTAACAGAATCTTCATAAACCATTAACCAAGCAATGCTCTTAATAGAACTTTTGCTTTTCCCAGCATAAACTTCATTAACCAACTTTTTCAAATCTCTATAACTATTTCTTGTTTCTATTCTACTTTCAGGAACACGACTAAACGAATCTGCATAAAAAACATTACTTCGCATTAAAGCATCATTAAAAGTTCTAAAAGTAACTTTACCGGCACTCATCTCATGAAAAGTTTTATACTCTTTATACAACTGAAAATAAGGACTTGTAGTTCCCCGAGATACGCTCTTCCGATAAGCTTCACCAGCAATTGCTTCTTCACTTTGACTTAACGTACTCATTAAAAAAAATCCGCTAACGATAATCAAAACAAATACCGCAGAAACAAAATATTTATTTTTAAAAAAATCAGCAAATCCATTTGATTTAGATTTTTTATTCACTCTCTTTTTTACCATCTTTTATCCACCTCTAAGTATAATTACTTGAAAAGAACACTTTATCATTTATATTAGTTGTGGTTAAAGAAAGAAAGAAAAGAAAAAATTACTTTGGAAACATTATGAAAAGCTCTCCTCCAAAGGTACTCAAACCCAATTTGTCCATACTAGCGGAATCCATGGGATTATAACCAGAAATATGGCTTTGAGTGATATCTGCTTGAACCATGGCTGGATCTGCTCCACCACCACCACAACCAGAATCCCCATAATTTTGATCGCCCATTCCAGCAGGAGCAATATCGTCCTCATCACAACCATCCTCATCTCCACCGGCACAATCCATTAAAGTACTTCCAGCATTACTTCCGGCACCACCACAATCATCACCAGTTCCATCACCTATTTTTTGTGAACTGCCACCACCAGAGTCTGATGAATAAATTTCTTGCCAAGTTCCTTCTTCACCTTTATGTTCTTCTTCTTTTTGTTCCATTTCTCTAAACATGCCAGAACCACCAGAATCTCCAGAACCAGTTTGTTCTGTCTCCCCACCAGTTTGTTCTGCAAATCCACCTTCACCAGTTTGTTCTGTCTCTCCACCAGTTTGTTCCGCAGATTCCTCTCCACCAGTCTGTTCTGCATATCCATCTTCACCAGTTTGTTCGGCAAATTTCTTTGCTTCATCTTGCAAATCATCAAAAGGATCAGTACTACTAGAACCAAAACCAACTTTATTAGGATCTAAATTACCGCAAGCATCACCATTCCCCCCTTCACTATAAGGAGTTGGTTGTCCAGAAGAACCAGTTCCAGTTGGGCCAGTAGGATCTACTGAAGTACCAACTAAACCACCACTTGCTTTAGGATTATCACCCTCAGCACAATCAGAAAAAGCAGTACCACCAGAATTTCCTCCTACTGCTGCTGCCCCAGTTAAACTATTCCGTGAAGAACGCTTAATTTCTTTTTCAACAATAATTGTTTCCCCACTTCTAAGCTTAGACAATTTTCTAAAAAAAGTAGGATTGATTGGTTTGTCAAAAGTTCGACCAAATGTTTCTGTTTTCCATCTATCCTCAAAAACCATATACCAAGCAGTTAATGAAATTGTATCAGATGAAGCTCCGGCATAAACTTTGTTAACCAACTTTCTAATACTAGAATAACTATTTTTTAACTCTGCTCGTTCATTACGATAATCTCTACGAGAATCAATTAAAAAAACATTACTTCGAATTAGAGCATCATCAAATTTTTTAAAAGTTATTTTTCCTTCACCACTCATCTCATGAAAAGTTTTATATTCTTTGTAAAGCTGAAAAAAAGGTTCTGGAGACTTACTAGTGATACTTCTTCGATACGCTTCACCAGCAATTGCTTCTTCATTTTGACTTAACGTACTTATTAAAAAAAATCCACCAACGATAACCAATATAAATACCGCAGAAACAAAATATTTGTTCATAAAAAAATCTTTAACTCCATTTGAAGATTTTACTTTCTTATTAACTTTTTTCACTCTCTTTTTTACCATCTTTTATTCACCTCTAAGTATAATTACTTGAAAAGAATACTTTATCATTTATATAGGTTACTACTTATTTCATTACTAACTTTACTACTCTTTCAACATTTCTAAAATCTTCTTTCCAAACGCTTCTGCTGCCGGCGGACCATTCGCAGTAACGATCTTTCCATCAACAACAACCATCTCATCTACAAACTCTGCACCATTCTTAGTAAGAATTTCAGCCTGTTTACCATCTTGATTCCAAACAGTAACTTTCTTTCCTTCCAAAACACCAGCGTAAGCAAGTATTGTTGGTGCAATACAAATCGCCCCTAAAATTTTCCCACGATTAATCGCTTCTTGTGCAGTTAAATGTGCCTGTACATCGTGCTGATATCCAACAGCACCAGCACCACCAATAAAAATAATCGCATCAAAATCAGAAACATTTACTTCTGCAATAGCAACAGTTGCTTCAACCTCAGCACCAAAAGCACCATGACAAACTCCAATCTGTTTAGAAGCAATCACTACTTCAATTCCTGCATCTTCCAGAATCTTCTTCGGAGCTCCACACTCATGATCTTGATAATCTTGCTGAGCAATAATTAATAATACTTTTTTCATTTTTCCACCTCAAACTTTCTTCTCGCTAACCAACTTAACGAAATGTTCAAAACTTCTATCATAACTAGCCTCTCCTTCCTTATCAAAACAACAGCCAGGAAGTTCTCTGTTAGCCAAATGATGCCTAATACATTCGCAACAAATCCCTTTCCGTGAACAGCCAGGATAAGTGCACTTACAATTCACTAAATTTTCTTCTTGTTTACAATCCATAACTAACTACAAAAAACTAACATTTTTAAACTTTTAGATTCTACTCTACTAAAAAGAGGATAAATGCTATCAGAAATCTTAACATTAATAGTAAGCGTAATTGCCATCTTAATCTTAGCAGAGATTGCTGTAAGAAACTCTATTCGCTTAGCCCACCATTTTAATTGGAGCGGAACATTTATTGGATTAACTATTCTTTCCATAGGTACATCTATTCCTGAAATTATGTCTGCAGTTGTGGGTAGTATTGATATTGTTAAAGAACCAAGTTTGATGAATACTATTTCCGGACTAATTATCGGAACTAATGTTGGTTCAGACATTTTCCAACAAAGTTTTATTCTCGCAGTTGTTGGTTTGATAGGAACTATTGTTGTTGTTAAGAAAAATATTATCTCTGAAGTTGGCGCTTTAATCGCTGGTGCTGTTTTAATGTGGATTATGACTATTGGAGGAACAATCAACAGATTTGAAGGGTTTATTATGTTTGTTGCTTATATTGCATATCTATTTTATCTAAAGAAAAGACAAAAGAAAAAGAAACATGAAGATCTAAACATTAAACATATTGTCCATGCTAAAATAAAGAAAAAAAGAAAACTTCCTGACTGGAAAATTGTTTTCCAAATAACCACTATAATTATTGCTTTTGTAATCATGGCTTTTGCTGCCAATATTGTGATTAAAACATCTACGAAATTAGTTTCTCAATTATCCATCAGCGCTTCATTTTTCGGAGTTCTCTTACTAGGAATTGCTTCCGCTTTACCAGAATTAACTACAGCGTTAGTCGCAGTTTTCAAAAACAAGAAAGGAATTTCCGCAGGTGTTCTTATCGGAAGTAACGTCACAAATCCATTAATGGGACTTGGCTTAGGAGCAATGATTTCTGGCTATGCTATTCCAAAAGTTACTATGTTTTATGATTTGCCATTTAAGATTGGAATTGCCTGTTTAATTTTCTGGTTCTTATGGAGAAACGAAAAACTGAACAAATGGGAAGCAATTATTCTAATTATAATCTTCATCACCTATTTGGTATTAAGAAACTTCTTGTTCCCTATAGATTTTTAAATTTATAAATTTCTAAACTTCAACCTCACTTAAAGTTATCACAACCTATTTAAATACTAAAGTATAAACTAATAAAATGACTAAGAAAAACAATTTCCTTTTAGTAGATCTAAACGAAAAGAAAACTAAGAAACTAGCAGAAACTATTACTTCTGATACCAGCAGAAAAATTCTTAATTATTTGGCAGAGAAAGAACACGATACAGAAACAAATATCGCCCAAGAATTAAAAATCCCTATCTCTACTGTACATTATCATTTACAAAAATTAACAGAAGCAAGTCTAATAATTGCAGAAGAATTTCATTATTCTAAGAAAGGAAGAGAAATTAACCATTACAAATTAGCGAATAAATATATTATTATCGCTCCTCGAAAAGTTTCTGGATTGAGACAAGCGTTAAAGAACGTCCTTCCAGTTGGAATTATCGCTGTAGGAATTAGTGCAGTTATCAAGTTAACTACTAGTTTCACTTCCAGAATAGGATCGTTTTCTGGAGATTTACAAAAAACAGCACCAATGTTAGAACAAGCAGTAATGATGGATGCTGCCCCTGTTGCTCAAGAAATAGGAGGGAATTGTTTACCACAGATTACAACTTCTCAACCAGACATCGCCTTATGGTTCTTAGTAGGAAGTTTATCTGCGATTGTAATTTATCTGTTAATAATTATAATTAAAGAATGGAGAAAAAAATGAAACAAATCTTATACCTCTTTATTTTAATTTTATTTTCTAAAAATGTTTTATCTGATCTTATCACTCCAACAAGCATGATTTTAAACTACGGAGGATTATTAATTTTATTCTCTTTATCATTAGTCGCATTAATTTTCTTGATTATTTTCATAATTAGAAAACTAAAAAAATGATTTTGATTTATCTTCTTTCTTTATTATTAACTATTATAATTGAATATTTTATCATTTATGTGATAACGAAATATCAATGGCAAAAATTATTATTATACATTGTTTTAATTAATTGTTTTACTTGGCCTTTAGCTATTATTAGCTATAATTTTGGAGCAAACTTTTATTTAATAGAACTGGTGGTAATCTTAACGGAAGCGCATTTACTAATGCTGTTATTAAGAAAAAATTACTATTATTGTTTAGGATTATCTTTATTTGCAAACACAATTACAGCCATGTTAAGTTTTCTTTATTAGAAAGAAAAAAAAAAGAATAAAGAATAAAAATTATCTTCTCTTAACAAATCTAACAACTAACCAGATCAATCCAACTACAATTAAATACGGAAAGATTACAAAGATTAATTGTAACAAACTGTTGAAACTGTCTACTAAAGAATCAATCAATTTAGAAAACTTTACTAAAGCAACATTAGCATACTCAGAACGTTCTTCTTGTAAACTGACACTAATTGTTGAATAATCAACTTTCTTCTGTACGTTACTTAATGCTTGTTCTAAATAGTCAATAGTTTTCTCTAAAGAGTAGATCTTGTCTGCCAAAGCAATCTTATCAGAGATCTCTTCCGCGGAATTATACATCTGTTGAAACTTTACCAATCTAGATTTCTCTGCACTTAATTCTGTTTGTAAATTAGTAAATCTAGCGGTAATATCATCCATACTTTCAGTAAACGATTGTACTTCTCCAACTTCTTTTAATTGTAAAACTACAGAATCATACTTAGCAGTTTCCACTTTAATTTGGTAACTTCCAGAATAATAAGACTTCTTGTCTGTTCCATACTTGTTAACGTTTTCATTCAAAAGATAACCTTCGCTTAATTTAATAATACTTTTTAATTTCTCAGCAGATGTTTTAAAAGTTCCACGCTCAACTTCTGAAGATAAATAAGCTGACTTAGTTATCTTTCTATCTTCTACTTCCGGTGCAAAATCAGAACCAGAATATCTCCCCATTGAATCTGAAGTAACCATCATTTCTGCAGATTCTAACATTCCAAAACTGCCACTTTTTGCAAAACTAGAAGTAGTTCCTGAAAAAAATGGTAGTAAAAAAAATAGCAAAAACACTAATACTAAAATCCAGTTTTGTTTAATTGTGTTCCATTGTTGTTTAAATGTCATTTTAATGACCTCCGTTTAAGTTTAATAGAAATAAGTAAATCTTAATCATATATAAATGTAAAGAATACTTTGAATGAAGTTGAAGTTTAAAAAAATAAAAAACTAAGGACTCATTCTCTCAGGATCCCGAGGTAACAGAACAGCTTCACGAATATTATCCAACTTAAGCAATCTCTGAGTAATCCGATCTAATCCAAAACCAACTCCACCGTGTGGAGGACAACCATACTTGAATAAATCTTTGTACTCAGGCATCTTATCCAAATCTAAACCTTTTCCTTTCGCCTGCTTCTCCAAAACATCCAATTGATGTTCACGCTGTGTACCAGTAGCAATTTCTACTCCATTAAATAATAAATCAAAACTTTTTGTCCCATTAGAATCAGCTTCTGATTTCATACAATAAAATGGCCGAACAGCAAAAGGAAAATTTGTTAAAAATACAAATTCACTGCCATACTTCTCTTTAACAATCTCACCCAATAATTTTTCTCCTTCCGGATCTAAATCATCTTCTTCAGTATACTTTTTACCTTTCTCTGCAAGTAAAGCTTTAGCCTCACCCATTGTTATCCTAGGAATATCTTCAGGAATTTTATGTTCCACCCCTAACAATTCTAACTCAGAAGAACACTCTTCTTTTAACTTTGTCAATAGGTCAACAAGCATTTCTTCAACAAAATTCATCAATTCTATTTCATCTTTGATAAAAGCCATTTCAAAGTCCACACCCGTAAATTCTGTTAAATGTCGAGTAGTATGAGATTTCTCTGCTCTGAAAACAGGAGCAATTTCGTAGACCCTTTCAAAACCGCCAACAACAAACATTTGTTTGTAAATTTGTGGTGATTGAGATAAATAAATTGGTGTACCAAAGTAATCTACTGTAAATAAGTCTGCTCCAGATTCAACACCAATTGTGGTCATCTTCGGAGTTTGAATATTAGTAAATTCATTACTCTCTAAATAAGTCCCCACAATTTTAACAATCTTACTTCTAATTTTAAAGATCGCTTGCTTCTTCAAATTTCTTGTATCTAAAAATCGATAATCAATTCTCTTATCGATGTTAGTTTGACTTTTATCAGAATTATCGATTGGATGTGGAACTTCCGAAAGAGAAACCATTTTAATATTCTTGATCATTACTTCAATTCCCCAATGAGAAGTCTTATTTTCTTTAGGAGTACCAATAATTTCTACAACAGACTCTTTAGTAAAATCATCTAACGCATTAAATGATTCTTCTTCAGTATCGCCTTTGAAAGCCAAAGTTTGCATATCGCCAGTTCTGTCTCTTAAAATAAGAAACTTGATTTTGCTTAAATTCCTTAATTCTTGAATCCAACCTTTTAGTAAAACTTCCTTGCCAATGTTATCTTTAAGATCTTTAATTAGTGTTCTTTCCATTTTAAATATGATAATTAAGAAGGGTTTTTATGCTTTTTGGTTATAAAATTAATAAGCACAAATAAAACAAACAAAACCAGATACGTACCTAAAAACAACAAACATTAAATAAGAATACAAAAAAATAAACAATATGTCCAGTAAAATTGCAATCATAAAAGGTGATGAGCCCATTTTGGCAATAACACTTCATCCTTTAGAACAAAAAACAGTTGAATATAATCAAAAACTACATTCAGAAGAAAATTGTTACTCTTTAATCTATGGCGGACCAAGAGAAAGATGTATTCAAGATACAGAACAATACTTTCTTTCTTTAATTAACGAAATGTTAACAAAATACGAAAAAATAGGGATCATTTCTTTACATCGACGTACATTAAGTAGCCGTAACATTAAAAGTCCACTAAACCAAGCAGAATTAGGGACATTAAAGGGACAATCTTTAGATGAATTAATAGTAGCCAATTTAGCAGAACGTTTAGTAGAAAAAAGGATAATATTTGATTATAATACAAAACTAACTGGTGGAGAAGAAATTAGGATTATTCATAAACAATTTAATGATCCAGATTACAAAGAAAAGAAAATCAATCAAAATCATTCTCCAATAAATAATAAAGTTCAAATAGTTCAATTAGAATTAAATGGACCAGATTCAAAAAATCCACCCAGTTATGAACTTGTTAAAGAAACTGGAAGATGTATATTAAATTATTTGAAATAAAAATCACTAAAGGTTTCCCCTAGCCCTCTCAGCATCCAGAATCTTCTTCACCGCTAAAACGTAAGTGTTAGTTCTAAAATCATGCTCACTTCCAGAATACTTCTCCCAAACCTGTGAGAAAGCACTTACCATTTTTTCTTTTAACCTACTCTTAACAGTTTCTGCATCCCAATAATTATCTTCATTGTTCTGTACCCATTCAAAATACGAAACAGTTACCCCACCAGCATTTGCTAAAATGTCTGGTAACACCAAAATCCCACTAGAATGTAAAATATCATCAGCTCCAGAAGTCGTTGGACCATTAGCCAATTCTAAAACAATCTTCGCTTTCACGTTAGCAGCATTCTCTACAGTAATAACATTTGCTAAAGCTGAAGGCACTAAAATAGCAACATCTAATTCTAATAATTGTTTATTACTAATTTTCTCTGAATTATAATTAATCACACTTCCAGTTTCAGATTTTATTTTAACCAATTTTTCAATATCCAATCCCAAAGCATCAAAAACAGCACCTTTAGAATCTGAAACAGCAACAACATTAAATCCCCTTTCCACAAGTAATTTCGCGGCATTCATTCCCGCATTACCAAAACCTTGAATTGCAACAGTTTTCTCTTCCAAACCAATCTTTTCAATCGCTTCTTCTAAAACATAAACCCCACCTAAAGCAGTAGCAATATCTCTTACTAAAGAACCACCTGCTTCAATTGGTTTACCAGTAATTACACCAGGAGCTTTCTCTCCAATTAACTTCTCGTACTCATCACGCATCCAAGCCATCATTTCTGGTGTAGTATAAACGTCAGGAGCAGGAATATCTTGCTGAGGACCAATTACTTTGTAGAAAGCCTTAACATAAGCCCGACTTAACTCCTCCAATTCCTCGACAGACAATTCTTTAGGATTAACTGTAACTCCTCCCTTTCCACCACCAAGAGGAATATCTGCAGTTGCAGTTTTCAATGACATCCAAAAAGCTAAAGCTTTAACTTCATCCAAATTAACTTCCGGATGATATCTAATGCCACCTTTAAACGGACCACGAGCATTATTATGTTGTACTCGATACGCAGGATATTTCTTTCCAGAAACTTCTAATTCTGCTTGATGAATAAATTGAGGTGTTTTTAATAATTCTAATTCCGAATCATTTAAATTAGCAATCTTGCCAATTTTATTTAAAAAATTAATTATGCTTGCGTATTCCATAACAAAAATAAGAAATAATCTGTTTATAAACATTTAGATGTTGTGCAATAATTAGAGAAATAAATGCATTTTAATTAATCAATAAATCATCATTATCTTCCATTTCACCATAAACAATCCTAATTTTATCCCCTTCTTCTGGCACAAATTCAGAATAAGCATAATTTTGTTCATCATTAACAAAAACATTCCCAGATTCAGAATCTATTTTCAAGCCAACTTTCTCCAATACATGCCCCAAAGATAATCCTGAAGAAAACAAACTAACTTTCTCCCCACTAAACTTAATAAAAATATCTTTCTCATTCCCCACTAAATCAACCTTTTCTCCATTCTCTTCAACAATCAATTCAAAAGTAACCACCTCATTAGAATAAGGGTAATAATTTCCTTCCTGGCAAGAATTCTGTTGACATAAATTTTGAGAACAAAGTACTGTAACAGGTTCATCACTTTCTTCACCACACATCAAATAACAATCTGTATCTGTTTGACAAATTCTTGGCTCAACAAATTGTTGTTGCCCATCATCAATAAAACCTGGGACAGTAAAACCTAAAACAATCATTACTACTAAAAATAATAATAATATTTTACTGAACAACTTATCTCTTTTTTTACGCATAAAAATAAAGAAAAGAAAAAGAAGTTAAAAGCTTTTTGGTTTATTACAGCTTATATTTTTAAGATGTAATGACCAGAAAAACTTTAACAGTTTTTAGGTTTTTCTTGTTTATTCAACTACTAAAGTTCCAGTCATTCCACGCCAATCTTCACAGCTAGAACACTTAAACTCAAATGTTCCTACTTTATCAGCAGTAAGTTCAACCATAGTTGCTCCAGTTATTTCCTGTTCAATACCAAACGCAGGTACAGCAAAAGTAAACTCTACTCCCTGAGGAATAATATTCAACTGAACAACATTTCCTTTTTCAACCACAATCTTATTTGGACCAAACATCCATTTCTTTGCAGTTACCGGAACCATTTTAACTTCAACAACATCTTCAACAACAGGCTCCTCAACAACTGGCTCTTCTACTACAGGCAAAACTAAATCAGAAGTTTCTTCTTCACCTAAATCAATTTCTTCAGCAACTTCATCTACAGTTTCTCCAGCAGTAGCCAAAGCAGCATCAATCTCAGCTTTAAAAGCTGCAAAAGGCAAAGCTCCAGAAATCAATTTTCCGTTAATAAAGAATGCAGGAGTTCCAGAAACGCCATAAGCTTGACCATCCAACAAATCTGCTTCAACTTCATCAGCAAACTTACCTGAATCTAAACAATCATTAAACTCAGCAGTATCTAAACCTAAATCTTTAGCGTAACCTTTCAAATTCTCAACAGCCAAATAATCTTGGTTTGCAAACAAGTAATCATGCATTTCCCAATACTTACCCTGTTCACCAGCACATTCTGCTGCTTCTGAAGCTTTCTGTGCATTTTGATGAAAACTTAACGGGAAATCTCTGAAAACATATTTAACTTTTCCAGTATTAATATATTCATTTACAATACTAGGATAAGTTTCCTGAACATACTTTCCACAAAATGGACATTCATAATCACTAAATTCTACAATTGTTACCGGAGCATTCGCATCCCCTTTAACAGCATCATCATCTAAAGACACTTCTACCAACTCAGTTTCATCAGAAACAGACCCTTCAACAGATCCACCTGTTTCAAATCCCTGAGGAAAAAACAAATTTCCATCTTTAGTCAAATATGAATCTACTGTTTGACCTGCTACAGATAAAGTTACTTTGTATAAATTACCTACATCTTCAGAACTTTCTAATTCAGCAACAAAAGGTGCTTGTAATAAATTTTCGTTAACATAACCTAATGCCTTACTTTCCGCCTCAGATAAAGATAAACCCTGACTATTCGAATCTCCAGCCATCCCAAAACCATTAGTATAAATTGAAGCCACTAATAAAACTAACAAAATTCCAGCAATTAATTTCCAACCAGAAGTATTCTTAAAAAGTCCACCTTCATCTTCTTCATCATCCCAAGGATCAATTGGAGCTACTGGTTCTACTTTCTCAGTTTCTTTTACAGCAGTTTTAACTTCTTCTTTGGGTTCATTAACTTTTTCATCATTAGGAATAATTTCCACTTTATCTTCCACCTTTTCTTCAACTTTTTCTTCAATATTTTTTACAGTTTTTTCTTTTTTAATTGAAGTTTTTTTATTTTTTTTTATTTTCTCTTCATTTAACGATTCAACTTTAATTTCTTCTTTAGAAGTCTCATCCTCAATAAATTCTTCACCAAAAAAAGTATCTTCTTCATCTAATTGTTTTTGTTCCATAAAATATCCACCCCATTAATTTTTAAAATCATTTAATTTCACCCTCTGTAACATGATTTAGAGCAATAACTCACCCTTTTTAGTGTTACTCTTCTTGAGTATTTATAAAGATTTAGATGGTTTAATAGATATTTTACGCTCATTTAAATCATCAAGTAGAAATCTTACTTATGTCCATGCCCGTGCTTAATTCTAACAACTTCACCATCTTTCAAATAAACTACTTTTTGTGCATAACGAACCAACTCTAAATCGTGAGTTACTAAAATAATAGTTTTATGTTTTTGAGTATGTAACTTGGCTAAAAAATCCATTACTTGTTGTCCAGACTTAGAATCTAAATTTCCTGTAGGTTCGTCAGCTAAAATAATCTCCGGATCATTAACTAAAGATCTTGCAATAGCTACCCTCTGTTGTTGTCCACCACTTAATTCATTTGGCTTATGGTGCATTCTTTCCCCTAAATCCACCATCCGTAAAAGTTTTTCCGCCATCTCTAATCTTTCTTTTTCAGAAACATTTTGAAAAATTGTTGGTAAAGTAACATTCTCTAATGCAGTCAAAGTAGGAATTAAATTAAATTGTTGAAATACAAAACCAATCGTTTTTCCACGCAATTGTGCTAAATCCGATTCAGATAAAGTTGAAATATCAATTCCATTAAGATAAATACTTCCACTAGTGGGAACATCTAAAACTCCTACCTGGTTCATCATTGTACTTTTACCAGATCCAGAAGGACCAACAATCACTACAAACTCGCCTTTGTTTATTTTTAAATCGATACCTTTCAGTACATCTAAAGAAACTTGCCCCATGTAATAAGTCTTCCATACTTTTTTCAATTCAATAATGGTTTCTTTTTTCATCTTAGTATCATATTTCCAATGTTTTTATTTAATTTTCTATTCTCATTCATCATCTATTTTTTATCTATCTTCTATTCATACCTCAATGAATCCACTGGATTTAATTTCGAAGCCCTTCTTGCCGGCGCAATCCCTGATAAAACCCCAATCAAGAATGAAAAGATTAATGTTCCAATTACTAAAATCCAATCAATTTTTATTGATAAAAATGCAGGACCAACCGCAACAACAAAAGCAAGTTCAACTAATTTAGCAAAACCAATTCCTAAAACTATTCCAATTAAACCACCAAAAAAACCATAAAGTCCCGACTCCACCAAAAATAAATAAAGAATATGTTCATTCCTAGCACCAATTGCTTTCATAATTCCAATTTCTTTTGTTCTTTGTAATACTGCGGTGTACATTGTGTTCATAATTCCAATCCCACCAACTAATAAAGCTATAGAAGCAATTCCAATCAAAACAATTTGCACAATATCAAGAATTACTCCAAAAGCTTCTGCAAACTGTTCAGGAGTTTGAATTTCAAAATCTTCTTCACCCTCATCAAGACGATGATCATCCCTTAACCCTTTTTTTATGTCTTCAGCAACTAAAAGAGGATCTTCTGCAAGCTGAGTTTGAGCGATAATAAAATTTAATTCATCGTTAGAATTAAACACTTCTTCATACGCATTTAAAGGAATAATGGCTGCCTGGTCATCTGGAGGAGAACCAATTTTTTCTAAAAATCCTACCACTTTAAATTCCTTAGTATGCAGTAAAATCTTATCTCCCATTTCTACTCTCTTGTCAAACAGATTAGGTAAAGAATATTCATAACCCAAGATTGTTTTAAATTTGTCACCTTTTCTGAGCAATCTCCCTTCTGCCATCCCAAATGTCTGTGCATCCCATACTAAAGCTCTTTCTTCAGGATCAGTAGAAATTCCTGAAATAAAACCATAATGAACCAAATCATTAAATTCAGACCTTGCAAAACCTTGCGAAAGACCAGTAGCTATTTTAACACCAGAAGTTTTCTTAATTAATTCTAAATCATCTTCTGTAAGTAATTCTGAAGAACCCATTCCAAAAAAACCCCCTTTTGGAAGAATAAACAATTTATCTTTACCTAAAGCAGAAAATTGTTTCTCAATCGCATTTTCTAATCCTTGTCCGAGAGTAATTAAAGAAATAATCGCTGCAATTCCAATAAAGATCCCAATCAGAGTTAACCAACTACGTAACTTTCTTCTTCTGATTTCTTTTACAGGTATTTTAAAATAGTCACTTATCATCTTTTTCTGGTGGGGGTAAGCAACGTTAGTTGCGCATCCCGCACTTCGCTCCCAGTTCGCGAAAGAACTGTTTTAAAGTAATCGCTTATCATTTTATTTAGCAAAACTTTTTTCAAATAAAAGCATTAGTAGTTCCTCTCTTTTTTCAAGTTTTTTTTGTTTAATAACAGCTATTAATTCAACACGAATCATTTTAACTGTTTTTTTTCCCCATTCAAATCTTTTCATCGCTCTACCAATTAAAGTTGCAGTAGTTAAAAGACGAAAACTTAACCATCTCTTTCTTCTCCAAGTAATCTTTAAATCAGAAAGATATTTAGACAACACATAAATCACTTGAGCCAAAGCAATACCTAACCAATAATCTCGAGAATAAGAGATTGGTTCATATTCTTTTTTGGAAACTTTTCTTGCTCTAGCAAGTAATTTTAAATCATTTTTATAATTAAGATGAAGTTTATTATCTTTAAAAATAATATTAGAACAATAAAAATCAAACCCTTTAATAAATTCTTTAATTTTCGGATAATCCTTTTCCATTCCCAATAAAACATCCCGTACTGGTTTTTTAAGATTTATTTTTGCCATATTTTTATTTCCTCAATGTAATGAAAAATTTGCCTAAACAAATTTTTGTTACCCCAGAAAATGACGCAGTCATTTTCTCAGGGCATCCACCGGTTTCAACGCTGCTGCTTGTTTTGCTGGAAAAGCCCCAGATAAAGAACCGATAATAAAACCAAACATTAACATCCCTATTAACAATCCTAAATTAAAATCTGCTTTGATTAAAAAACTTCCATAAATTTGAAAAGCAATTAATTCTACAGATTTACTAATTCCAAACCCTAAACTAACTCCAATTAAACCCCCAACTAATCCTAACATTCCCGATTCAATAATAAAGATTGACATGATTTCCCAATTTCTTGCTCCGATTGCTTTCATCACTCCAATTTCTTTTGTTCTCTCCAATACGGCAGTATACATCGTGTTCATAATCCCAATTCCCCCTACTAGTAAAGAGATTGCCGCAATGCCAACTAAAACTCCTTGTACAATCAATAAGATGGTATTAAGAGTTGCTAAAAGACTTTCAGGAGTTTGAATAGTAAAATCTTCTTTACCTTCCTCAACATTACGATGCTTTCTTAACTCTTTTTTTGCTCTTTCTGTAACAAGCCCAAGATTTTCACCATCATTAACTTTTGCAGGCATAATATCATAAATTTCTTCAATTCCTAAAATTTCTCTCATTGCTGATTCAGGAATAACTACAGTTTCATCTTGTTGAGGATTCCCTGATTTCTTTAAAATTCCAACAACCTTAAAATCAACATCTTCAATTAGAATATTGTCCCTAATTTCTAAACTATCATCAAAAAAATCTTCTGCAAAATTATACCCAATCATAACTTTAAATTTATCTCCCTTTTTGAGTAATCGGCCCTGTCCAATTTTATAATTATTAGCTTCAACTGCCAAAGTAATGTCTTCATTGTCTTCAGGAAGAGAAGCCCCAAATGCATATTTAACTTCATCATTAAATTCCATTTTAACAGAACGAACTAACCTACCAACAACATTATCAATTCCTTTAACTTTTTCAATTACTTCTAAATCACTAGTAGTTAAAGGAACTTCAACACCCGTTCCAGGAGGACCAAAACCAGAACTAATCCCTTGAATAATTATTTTATCAGAACCTAAACTTACAAACTGTTCACCAATCGCCGTTTGTAAACCTTGAGAAAGAGAAACTAAAGCTACTACTGCCGCAATTCCAATAAAAATTCCAATCATCGTCAGCCAAGAACGCATCCTTCTTTGTCTTGCACTCTTGTATGCTAACTTAAAATAGTCTTTAATCATCTTCTTTTTTTGAATGATAAAGAAAAGAAGTTTAATAGCTTTGTGGTAATAAGAAAGTAATATTAAAAATTAAAAAATAAGATAATTATTTATAAGAGAACTCATTATCAAAATAATAATGCTAAATTGGATTAAAAATTTCTTTAAATCAAAAAAATTTAAAATTGATAAAAGAACAGTTATCATCATTAATCATTCCAGAATAAATAAAGAAACACTTGATTCTGTCAATAAAGGAATCCAAATATTTTGTATGAAAACTGCTTTAGCTAAACGTTTTCCAAAACTAACTTTTATATTAGAAAATGAGAAAACTTCCCAGGATGATTCACCATCAAGAGATACTATGGGTTGGGTTACTCTTTCAGAAATTGCTTCAAATAAAGCAATTATCCATTTAAACATTACGTTTTTAATTGAAAAAATTCTCCGTTCATATAAAACAATAAGTGCAAGTAGTTTTTATAGAGAATTGTCTAGTACAGCAACTCACGAATTAACCCATATAATTCAAGATAAAAATTACAAAATAAGTCGTAGAAGAATATCAACAAATGTAAACACAATCCTCTCTTTAATTAAAAAGAAAAAGAAACTTACTCTTAATGTGAAAAGAAACGAATTTACTAAACACGCATTTTTATCATTAAGAGTTATGTCTCAAAAATTTATCTTTCTTCTTTTATCAGAAGGCGCAGCAGAATTTTTTGGCAAAATGGAAGGAAAACAACTATATTTTTCAACAAATCAGCATAAATTAGAGTACCAGTACGCTAAAAGTGAAGCCATTGAACTGACAAGAAGATATAATGCTTTCTTAGAATCTCTAACAAAGGAAAAAACAACTAAAAAACAATTAGTAGAAATAGAACATTTACTTTCTGAATCTACATACGTTTTAGGGTGTTACATGTTCTTCACAATAGCTTATATTTTTAACGATCCCTATACCCCAGAAGATTTATTATCATTAAAACCATATCAATTTATTAAATTATACGAAAAAGCAGAATTAAAAAACAAACAAACGCCCGTTGTTTCTTTAAGAAGTAATCTGGGTTATTTTGATTATAATGCAACAATTAAAAACTGGGCCAAAACTGTAAAAGAATTAAATGATTAACTGTTTTTTAATATTATTGTCCTCTACTTACTTTTTCTTTGATTTAAATTTAGACAATCTTCTTCTCCATTTCCTAGAGAATTTTTCAGGATCTTTCTTATAATTCCGATAAAGAATAATACCAACCACAATTAAAATTATAAACAATAGATAAGATAAACTATTACTTGTTTCTAATACTCCAAACTTTTTTAATTGTGAAGAAGAATATAAGTTCATTTCTAAATCAAATTGTTGTTGAAATGGCTTATTATTAGCATCAGTATATTTTAACATTACTGGAAGTTTAAAATTTTTAACTTTTTTATTAATATAAACATCAATTTCTTCACTTTCAGTATCATCCGAATCAACATCACCAAGATAATAATAATCTGTAGTAGAAACTAATTGATAATCATCTGAAGGCAATAAAAATAATTCTAAAAACTTAACATCTGAACTACCAGTATTAGCAATTTCCAAAGTAACTTTACCCTCTTTTTTAGATTGTAAAACATCACTCTTTTTAATGTAAGCTTTTAATTTTGGGATTTCTCCAATTGTAACTGCTAAAATATCACTTACAGAATAACCGTTCCCTTTCTCATCATTATAAGTTATTGTCACTGAAACTTTATATAACCCTGGAGAGGCCTCAGGATCAGCAATCATTTTAAACTTTAAAGAATTTTGATAACCAGACTGAAGTTGAGAAATTCTTCTTTCTGAAGATGATTGATACGGCGCTAAGGGCAAATCATCATCATCATAATCTAATTTAAATTTAATATCTTTTAATAATGAATCTGCTAAATTCTTAACCATGATTGTAACTTCTCCAGCTTCTCCTGGAGCAATTTGTTTTGGTTCAGAAGTAATTGAAGTAATATCTAATATCGCATCCTGAGTTTCAATATCTATAGTAAAATCATCTTCATCAAAATTAAAAATAGAAGTTCCAATTTGAACCTGTAATTCCAACTCAGTTTCTTCTTCAACTGCATTATCAGCTACTTTTAATTTAAATTCAACAACAATTGCATCTGCTCCTGTAGAACTTGCTCTTAATTTACCAATATTTTTCTCCCCACTACCACCATAAACTGAAAAAGGAAATTTTGGAACTATTTTAACAATCGCATCGTCATTAGTTTCTTTACCCTCATTTTCAATTTTAAATTTAACTGTAACAATCTGTCCAGGTTCTACTGGATCAGGAGTTTGAGATTGTAAAGTCACTTTTAATTGCGCAGAATTCCCAATAACAAGTTCATTTGCACCAGCATAAGCTAGAGGCATTAATAACAAAACAATAAACAATGATAATAATGATTGTAACTTTTTCATCTTTACACCTTTTTATAACAATAAAATTTTGTTATTCTAAAATCATGGACTTAACAAAATTTTAAGTGATAAATAAAGCATTACTATTAATTTATACTTTATTTATAATAATAAAAAATAAAATGAACTTTATAAATATATTGGTTCTAAATATACCTAAGGTAATGGACAACCAGTTTTTTGTGCTAACGTAGAAAATTGTTGTGCTCCTGGTAAAAGACTACCATCAGCAAATTTCCAAGTAGGATAACCTTTAATTCCTGCTGCTTCACATTTATCTTGATCAACCGTACATTCAATATAATTTACTTTTTCAAAAGAACTGCCAAACATTTCTTTTTGGTCTTTACAATGTCCACACCAATAAGCACCATACATCTCAGCCCCATTTTCAGATAAACAAATTGCAAATTGATCTAATGACCCATTTGTTTTTTCACCACAACCACTTAAAATAATAGCACCTACAAACATCGATATCAACAATAAAGATTTTATCATTTTCATTTTTCATCACCTTTTATTTCGCATTTCCAATTTCTTCTACTGCTTCTGGATTAGCTAAAGTAGATAAGTCACCCACTTCTTCACCTAAAGCTTTAGCTTTAATTATTCTTCTCATAATCTTTCCTGATCTTGTTTTTGGTAAATCTGAAACAAATAACACCTCTTGAGGTTTAACTATTTTCCCAATCTCTTCCGCAACATGATTCCTCAATTCTTCTTTCAAAGCATCATTAAGTTTAATCCCTTTTTTAACAATAACATAAGCAGTGATTGATTCACCTTTAATCGGATGAGGTTTTCCAATAACTGCTGCTTCTGCCACAGAAGGATGGCTTACTAAAGCAGATTCAATTTCTGAATTACCAACTCTATGTCCAGCCACACTCAAAACATCATCTGACCTTCCTTGAATCCAAAAATAACCATCTTTATCTTGACGAGCAATATCCCCTGCAGAATAAACATTTTTAAACTGATCCCAATAAGTTTTTTGATATCTCTCTGGCTCTTTGTAAATTCCTCTTAACATTCCCGGCCAAGGTTTAAGCAAAACTAAGTTACCACCACCATTTTCTACTTCTTTTCCTTTTTCATTAAAAATTGCTGCTGAAAATCCAGGTAAGGGTTTAGTTGCAGAACCAGGTTTCAAATCAGTTATTGGTAAAGGCGCAATTACATGCGATCCAGTTTCTGTTTGCCACCAAGTATCCATAATTTGACATTTTTCATTTCCAATATATTTGTAATACCACATCCATGCTTCTGGATTAATTGGTTCACCAACAGACCCAAGAAGTCTTAATGAAGATAAGTCATGTTTCTGTGGATACTCTTCTCCGTAACGAGTAAATAATCTAATTGCCGTTGGAGAAGTATAAAGTACAGAAACTTTATGTTTTGCAATTAATTCCCACCACCTATCTGGTTGAGGACAAACCGGAGCACCTTCATACATTAAAGAAGTTACACCTAAAATTAATGGTGCATAAACAATGTAAGAATGACCAGTAATCCAACCAATATCTGCTGCACACCACCAAACATCATTCTCTTTTAAATCAAAAACCCATTTCAAAGTTAAAGAAATGCCTAAAGCGTAACCAGCATGAGCATGAATAATCCCTTTCGGTTTTCCTGTTGTGCCAGAAGTATAAAGGAAAAATAAAGTATCATTAGCATCAGTTTTTTCTGTTTCACATTCCATCTCTTGTTTCTCTACAAAATCATGCCACCATAAATCTTTATTTTTATTCCAAGAAACTTCTTCTTTAGTTCTTTGATAAACAATTACTTTCTCAACACAATCAACTTTTTCTAAAGCTTCATCTGTTTGCTTTTTCAAGGGTACAGTTTTTCCATTACGATAAAATGAATCACAAGTAATAACAACTTTTGCTTCACAATCAATCATTCGATCTTGAAACGCCTTAGCAGAAAATCCAGAAAAAACAACAGAATGAATTGCTCCAATTTTTGCACATGCTAACATAGCAACAGGCAATTGAACAATCATTGGCAAATAAATTCCAACTCTCTCTCCTTTCTTCACTCCCAATTCTTTTAAAGCATTAGCTAATTTACAAACTTCCCCATAAAGTTGTTTGTAAGTAGTATTTTCAACCTCTCCGGGCTCTCCTTCAAAAATGTAAGCAATTTTGTCTGAATCTTTATGTCTGTCTAAAGCATCTTGAACAATGTTATACTTTGCACCCGTAAACCATTTAGCATAAGGTAATTTCCAATCCAAAACTTTTTCATAATCACCAATAGAAATCAGATCTTTAGCAACTTCACCCCAAAACCATTCTATGTCCTGAGATTTTTTTAACAAAGCATCATAATCTTTAATATTTTGTTTATCCATCCACTTTTTCACATTAGAATTTTCTACCAATTCTTTACTTGGAGAAAAAATTCTCTTCTCTTTTAAATAAACTTCAACATCTTTTTTCATTTTAAATCATCCAACCCTCTTTTCAATACTTTAATCATTACCAATCAGAAACTGCTTTTCCACCAGTTAGATATCCATACGTTTGTAAAGCTACTCTCGCCCCATCACCAGACGCAATGATTGCTTGTTTGAATGGAGTATTAGTAACATCACCAGCAGCAAATATTCCCGGGCAAGATGTTTCCCCAACGGAATTGATAATAACCTCATTCCATTTATTAATTTTAACTAAATCTTTTACCATGCTGCTATCAACCACATAGCCAATTTCTAAAAATAATCCTGTAATTGATAATTCTTTCTTTTCTTTGGTAACTGTGTTTTCAATAACTACTGAACTAACAAATTTATCACCTTTTACTTCTGCAGGAACACTATCCAAAACTAATTCAACTTTTTTATTTTGTTTTAGTTTCTCAACAGTTACCTCATCAGCTCGAAATTCTTTTCTTCTGTGAATCAAATAAACTTTTTTTGCGTAAGCAGAAATGTCTAAAGCCGCTTCTACTGCCGAATTACCGCCACCAACAATCGCTACTTCTTTATCTTTATACAATGGACCATCACAAGTAGCACAAGTACTCACTCCTCTTCCAAAAAATTCATCCTCGCCAGGAATACCTAATCTTCGCGGAACTTTTCCATAAGTTAAAATAATTGTTTTTGCAGAATATTTCTCATTATTGCCAAGAACTACTTCAAAAGTATTTTTTACTTTTTTTACTTCCATCACTTTCCCATAAATAAACTCTGCTTCAAATTTGTCTACTTGAGTTTTGAAAATATTCATCAGTTCCATTCCTGATTGTGGTAAAGCTCCGGGATAATTTTCAATGTGACTTGTTAAGTTTCCTTGACCACCAACATCAATTGTAACAATGGCAGTTTTTAATTTTTTTCTTCCGCAATAAATTGCCGCTGCTAATCCCGCAGGACCAGCTCCGATTATAATTGTATCATACATAATTAGAGAGGTTGTAAGTTGGGTTTAAAAATGTTGCTGAATTATGGTGTATAAGTTGCAATTAACGCACTACCTACTCTGGAATAGTTAAAAAAGCTTAATAAAGTCTAAGCTATTTAAAAGAAATAATGGAATTTAAAATTATGAAAAAGGAAAATGAAAATATTCACAAATATCCTACTGAAGACTTTAAAATAGTACAAAAATTTTCTCAACAGTTAAAGAATGAGCTGGGAGATTTCATTATGGGCATAGTAATGTTTGGTAGTTCTGCTCGTAGACAAACCACTCAAGAGAGTGATATTGATGTTTTAGTGGTTAGTAATGACATCTCTTTTCAAATTAACGATGCTTTAGTTGAAAGTTATCGAATCATCATTGAAAAAATTATTGCTAACACTTCTGGAAAATTACACGTAACTTCAATGACTTATACTTCATTTTGGGAATATGTTAAAGCTGGCGACCCTGTAGCGGTGAACATTTTAAGAGATGGCGTAGGAATAATGGATACTGGTTTCTTTGAACCTTTACAAAAATTATTGCAACAAGGCCGTATTCGTCCTAGTGAAGAATCTGTTTGGCGATACTTTGGCCGGGCTCCAAGAACTTTATTAAATAGTAGATGGCATTTATTACAAGCAACGTTAGATTTGTATTGGGCTGTAATTGATTCTGCCCATGCTGCTTTGATGCGTAAAAATGAAGTTCCTCCTACTCCTGAACACGTTGCCGAAATTTTAGATAAAGTTTATGTTAAACATAAATTATTAGAAAAGAAATATGTTGAAAGTATGAACAGATTCTATAAATTAAGTAAGATGATCACTCATCGGGAAATTAAACAAATTTCTGGCCCAGAATACGAGAAGTATTATCATGAAGCAGAAGCTTTCGTGAGAAGAATGAAGAAGCTGGTAGAACGCGGCAAATTCTAGAAACAATATAAACAACAATCAAAAGATTTAATAATAACTTCTTCTTTACAATCAACAATGAAAGATACTATTCTCAAACATTGCTTAAAAAACATTTACGAATTTGGTTCTGTCAATCCTAAAGTTGTTCTCGGATTAACTTTAAGAGATCATCCAGATCTAAAGAAAGATGTCCCTAAAGTTCTCAAAGAAATTGATAATACAATCAAAGAAATTTCTAAATTATCAAAAGAAGAAGCAAAATCCAAACTAGAAGAACTCGCTCCAGAATTATTAAAAGAAAAGAAAGAAGAAGTTAAAGGCCCATTAAAACCGCTCCCAAACGCAAAAGAAGGTAAAGTTGTTTTAAGAATCGCTCCTTCTCCGAGCGGCCCTTTACATATTGGTCATGCTTACGGCTCTTCATTAAATTACGAATATGTAAAAATGTACTCTGGCAAGTTTATTGTCAGAATCGAAGATACTAATCCCGATAATATTTATCCAAACGCTTATGAATTAATTGAAGATGATACCAATTGGCTTACAGACAACAATGTTTCGCAAGTTGTAGTTCAATCAGAACGCTTGGGAATTTATTATGACTACGCAGAAAAATTAGTACAAAAAAATAAAGCTTACGTTTGTACTTGTAACTTAGATGAATGGCGAGAAATGAAAAAAGAAGGGAAAGCCTGTCCTTGCCGTGATTTAGAAGTTAAAGAACAACAGATTAGATATGCAAAAATGTTTAACGAATATGCAGAAGGAGAAGCTGTTCTGAAATTAAAAACAAATATTAAAGATAAAAATCCCGCTATGAGAGATTTCTCTTTAATGAGAATTAATGAAAGAGTGCATCCAAAAACTGGTAAAGAACAACGAGTCTGGCCATTAATGGTTTTCTCTGTTGCTATTGATGACCATGAACTTGGAATCACCCATGTTCTTAATGGAAAAGACCACCATGATAATGGTATTAAAGAAGCTTTAATTATGAAATATTTAGGATGGAAAACTCCTGAATATAAACATTGGGGCAGAATTAATTTTGAAGGTTTCAAATTATCAACAACAAAAACTAAACTTGCCATTGAACAAGGTGAATATACTGGCTGGGATGATATTAGATTAATGACTCTTCTTGCTTTACGTAAAAGAGGATACCAAGCAGGCGCTTTCAGAAAATATGCTTTAGAAATTGGTTTAAGTTTAAATGATAAAACAGTTTCCCAAAAAGAATTCTGGAAAAATATCAACGCGTTCAATAAAGAACTAATTGAAGAAAAAGCAAACAGATATTTCTTTATTCATGATCCGGTTGGAATAAAAATATTAAACTCTCCAAAAAAGTCTGTGCAATTAGATTTGCATCCAGACTTCCCAGATCGAGGACAGAGAACTTTGACTGTCCATGATGAAATAAATATTGCTGAAGATGATTATGAAAAACTAATTGAAAACAAATTATATCGTTTAATGGATTATTGTAATTTTGAAGTTAAAGATAGAAAATTCTTATTTGTCTCCAAAGATTATGAAGATTTCAAAAACGCTAAAAATCGAGGAATGATTATCCATTGGCTTCCAGTAGAAGATAATGTAGTTACAGAAGTAGTTTTAGAAGATAACTCTCACGCTCTCGGTTTGGGAGAGAAAAGTATGTTAAATTTAAAAGAAGGAGACTTGGTTCAATTAGAACGATTCTCCTTTTGTCGATTAGATAAAAAAGAAGGTAATAAACTTACCTTCTGGTATTTACATAAATAAACAATATTAACAAGAGCACTACCGCCAATGGAGGCGCATTTTGTGAAGAATATCACAAAATCTAAGGCGCCGTGCGTAGTGCTCTTGTATTGTTCAAAAAAATAAAAAAAAGGTGAAATAAAAATGGCAAAAATATCAAGAGATACTCCGCTTGCGGAAATTACATTAAGACGTTATGAAAAACCAACCATGAACGACAGAGATCTAGTAAGAAAATTCTGTTTATCCGTTGGCTTATTACAACCCGGAGACAGTAGAGATGTGGTAGTAGACGTTCTACATGTTTTACTAAAAGCTAGACAGCAAAAAGAACAATTGCATTCAGAAGAAGTTAAGAATAATGTTATGGATTTGAGAAAAGATTCTAAATTGCCAATGTTAGGTATCGCTTCATCTAACATCAGAAGACAATTGAAAAGATTGAAAGACTTGCATTTGATTGAAACAAACGCTAATCTTTATCGAGTAACTGAGTTTAGTAATTTATCTGAAATCTTTGAAGAGAAAGTAGAAGGCTTCTTACTGAAGTCTGTAATGAGTCGTGTTAAAGATTATTTAAAAAAGATGGACGAAGAGTTCAAACATCACGAGGAATAAGGGATGGAACAATCTAATCAAAAAACAATTGAAGAAAGAATTTTAGCAATAACAAAGGCAAGGAAAGATTTAAAATCAATTACACCAAAAAAATCATATGAATCAATTAGTCCAACAGAGGTTTCTAAGGCAAGAAGAAAATATTTTTCTTTGAAAAAAGTTGATGTTGATGTGGTTACAAGAGCAAAACAAATTATTAATGCAAGAGAATATTTATTAAACCAATATGAAGAAAGAGATAGGAGTTATCAAAACGATTAAAATGAAAACACCAGACGCATATAGAAAAGTACTTGACGAAGAAGTAAATATTGATGCTCCAAACATTATGGATTATATCCAAAAAGGCATTAACCCTAATTCCAGAATCTTAGAAATAGGGATTATGCCCGGATCTGGATCTTTACAATTTGTAGAACAATGTAAAAAGAAATACATTGGAACAAACCCAAAACAAGAAATGATTGATGGGGTAAAAAAAGAAAGTGACCAACCTCTTCTTTACACTTGTCCTTTAGATCAACAACCAGTAAATGATCAAAGTATTAATGTTGTTCTTTCTCTGTTAGGACCAATTGGCCATAGTACTTCAGAAGCTTATCGAGTATTAGAACCAGAAGGCAAATTTTACGTTTGGAAAGTTGGCGAAGAAGACAAAAGAGAATTAAAAGCCATGTTTGGTAATGATAATGAAGGACCCAGAGGATACAATATGGAAATGGAAAAAGGAGAAAGAATAATGCTCCTTGAAGAAGAATTAGAAACAAATGGTTTTGAGATTTCAGAAACTCATCAGTTTTTCTTTGATTGTTATTTGCCAACTAAACCTGCGTTAGTACATTTTCTAAAAACTTTAGGTAATAGAGCTGTACGTGCTTTTGATGAACAAAAAGATGACGATGTTCTTGATGAGATTGTAGAACAACATACAAAACCTTATCAGCTTAACGGAAAAACAGAATCTGGAATTTGGTTCAGGAAACATGAAGTTCTAGTTGTAGGAACAAAAAAATAAATGATTATTTTATCTTTTCTTTTAATTCTCCTAAATTATTAACAACCATACTCTCATCTAATCCCAATTCCACAAAATCTTCTTTTCTGCTTTCGCCAGTCAAGACCGCAATAAACTTCACACCTGCTCCTTGAGCCGCTAAATAATCATCCGGATGATCGCCAACAGAAATAATTTCCTTTGTAGAAATTCCTTTCTCTTGTAAATAATCCAAAGCTGGATTTAAACATAATGGACTTGGTTTCCGATGTTCTTTCTCCTCTGGTTGAACAATAAATGCAAACTCTCCATAACCAGCTTGATCAAGACGATGCCGAGCCATCTTCACTCGGTTAGTAACAATTCCCTGAACAATTCCTAAAAAAGACATTTCATTAACAATCTCAATCCCTCCTAAAGTGGAAACATAAGGTATTTCTTGAGCATCTTCCCGATACCTAGTTAAAATTACACTAGATAAAGGTTCATCTCGAAGATAACCCCCGGGATCAGGAAACAAAGAAACAAAAATATCTTCAAAAGCTAAATTCCTTTTCTGAACAAACTTGATCTCTTCATCTGTAGGAATCATAAACGGAGTCTCTTGACAAACTTTCATTGCTGTTCTTCTTAAATGATCTAAAACAAAACCATTTGTATCAACTAAAGTATTATCCATGTCATAAATAATCGCTTTAATTTCACTGGCTTCTTCTGTTTCCAATTCCTCAGCAACAAAAGTTTCCTCACCAGCAACAACAACAGGCTCAGTAACAACTTCATTCTCAACAGCAAACTTTTCCTGCTTAACTTCTAAGTTCCATCTGCCTGGCATAACAATCATCTGTTCCCGTTCCGGACCAATACTTACCAAACTAATTTCTACATTTCCTAACTCTTCAATCTTATTCAAATAATTCTGAGCATTAACCGGCAAATCACTATAATCTTTCATCCGAGTAATATCTTCATCCCAACCAGGCATTTCAACCCATTCGTGAGGAACACAATGTTCTAACAAAAATCCGTCTGCTGGAAAATCTTTGATAATCTTTCCGGAAAAATATATCTCACCATTGAAAACTTTTTTCGGACCAAGATATTTGTAAGAATTACAAATCTTAATATTTTCTAAACCAGTTAAAACATCTAATTTACTGATCACAATTTTTGGACCATTAATTAAAGCTGTATGTCTTGTTAAAACTGCATCATGCCAACCACATCTCCTTGGTCTTCCTGTAGTTGAACCAAACTCGCCACCTTTCTCTCGTAAGTAATCACCCATCTCATCAAACAATTCAGTTGGAAAAGGACCTTCTCCAACTCTTGTAGTATAAGCTTTAATAACACTAAAAGTCAAATCAATGTTAGGCAAACCTAAACCGGTTTTTAATCCACCTAAAGAAGCGTTGGAAGAAGTTACAAATGGATAAGTTCCGTGATCAACATCTAACAATAATCCCTGAGCACCCTCTAATAAGATACTTTTTCCTTCCCGAATATTTTGTTCTAGCATCAAACGAGTATCCACAAAATATTTCTTTAACAATTTCCCTACATTGTAATAAATATCAATAAATAATTCTGTTAATTGATTCAAATCAACATCATTCCCTAAAAGAATTAATTTTTCTCTCCAACGGTCAAAAAATGAATCTTCTGGAAGAGATTGTCTTAACGATTCCATAATCATTTCGTCATCATCTTCATGCAATTTCTTAAAAGCACCAAACTTTTCCCAAACATGTAAACTAACTTTTCTCTGTAATAACTCTTTATCCAACAAATCATTTATTCTAATTCCGGTGTAATAAGCTTTATCAGCATACGTAGGACCAATTCCTCTACCAGTAGTGCCAACTTTCTTTTTCCCTTTAGATTTTTCTTTATACTTATCTAAAACTTTATTGTAAAGTAAAATAACATGTGCTCTGCCAGAGATGTACAAATTGTCAATAGTATATCCTTTCTGTTCTAAAGTATGAATTTCTTTTAGTAAAACTAAAGGATCAATCACCATTCCATTTCCAAGTAAGCAATTAACATTCTTCCAAGTTATTGCCGAAGGAATCAAATGAAAAATATGTTTTTCTTCACCAACGTAAACTGTATGACCCGCATTGTTACCGCCAGTAGCTCGGGCAGAAACATCAAAATATTTTGCCGCCCAATCAACAAACTTACCTTTACCTTCATCTCCCCATTGACCACCAAGAATTGCAAATATATTAGCCATCTTAGTCACCTCCAAAAGAGTTAATTAAGTCTGGCAGTTCAAACAAATCAATGATATTATATTCAGCTTGTGTCTTTCTCTCTGGATCATAGTTGACGCAAATAAAACCTTTCTTTTTTGCTTCTTGAAATTGTTCATTTATTGGTCCAACATACAAAATTCCTTTTTCAAAAACAAGCTCATCAACAACTTCAATTTCCATTTGTTTTAACTTTTCAACAATCTCAAATGTTTTAATTTCTGCATTCAAAAACACTTTTTTAACCGCCGGTAAAGGTTCTTCGTACTCTTCTTTGAATTCTTCCCATCTCTTAATAGCAAGTTCAGTCAATTCTTTACTCAAACCAATGTAATTCTCTGGCCGTAAAGATTTCAGTTTTAATTTAGTTTCTTCCCTAATATCTAGATTATCAATAAAATCATGCAACTCCTGAACCGTACAATGTCTTCCTCTAGAAAAATCTTTCAATAATTCATAAGGTTGTGCATAACCTTCTTTCCTTAACAAAGTTTGTACAGCTTCTGTAAGAATGCTACCAAAATCTTTCAATTCGTTAGAAATCTTTTCTTGATTTACTTGTAACCTTTCCAATTCTTCTAAAACATGTAAAACTACTAAATAAGAATGAGCAAAACCAACCCCAATTGCTCGCTGTGCTTCATGATCAGATAAATCTCTTTGTAATCTAGAAACTTGTAATTTATTGATAAAACCAATAAATTTAGCGTTTGCTTCTCCTACACTCCCTTCAGCAACTTCCATCCGCCAAGGATTAATCTTGTGTGGCATAGTAGAACTGCCAACCTCGTGAGCAATTTTTTGTTGTTGTAAATATCCTAAAGAAATGTATTTCCAAAAGTCCATCGCTAAATCTTTTAGAATATTATTAATACTAATCATGATACTAAACAATTCTGTAAATCCATCATGAAACTCAATTTGGGTGCTCATTAAATTTGCTTCAAAACCAAGATTTTCAATAAACCTTGTTGTAAAAGAAATCCAATCAACTTCTTCCGCCGCAAATTGTTGTGCCGCATGATTACCTACCGCACCATTACACTTGGCTGGTAATTTAAAATTATTCAATCTAATCAACTGTTTTCTTAATCTGTCAAGATAATTGGCCATCTCTTTACCAAAAGTTGTAGGGGTGGCAGGCTGACCATGTGTTCTACCTAACATCGCCGTAGATTTCTCTTTCTCCGCAATCACCGCTAATTGATCTAATAAAGAAACTAAACCAGGAATGTAATAAGACTTTAACGCACCTTGAATCATACAATCATGAGCAACATTATTCATATCTTCAGAAGTTAATCCGAAATGAACAAATTCAATCATATCCTGCAAAGAACTTTCTTTCATTTTAATTTTTAAGAAATATTCTGCTGCTTTGCAATCGTGATTGGTTGCTTTCATTTCTTGATAACCGAAACGATCAATGTTTTGAACAATTTGAGCGTCTTGTAAAGTAAAATTTTTCACAATATTTCTCAGAAAACTTTTCTCTTCTAAAGTAAAAGTTCTTACTGCTTTAAATTCAACACACTCAGATAAAGCCACCAAATATTCTACTTCCATAAAAAGTCGATATTTGATTAAAGCAAATTCTGAAAACCAATCTGCTAATGGTTCGGTCATTAATCTATGTCTACCATCGATTGGAGAAATAGCTTTTAAAGAATGTAAATTTAGATCTTCTGATTTAATTGTAATCACCCCTTACTTTAGAGATTAATCACTATCTTATATACATTGTTATACTTAGAAATAGATAATAAAAAAGAATAATAAGAAAAATTAAACTCTTTCTTTAATTTCCGTAATTACTTTTTCAACGTTTTTTATTTTTGTAATAATTTCATTGATTTCAGAATGAAGTTTTTCTCTTTCTTCAGTACTAGCACCATGATTGGGGCTATTAACTCCTGCTTCTTGAAGTAGAATTCTCAAAGAACTAAGAACTTGATTAAACTCTTTATTTAAAAGCTCAAAATAAGCTTTCCGGGGATCAGGGTTCCAAAATGACATTTTAAAAAATAAAAAATTAAAGAATATCTTCTTCAGCAACAACAATAAAGTCACCAGAAGCGATTACTGCACTGAAAGGGATTAAGATACTCCCTTCTTTAGTTTTTTCCAATTCCATTCGATCAATGTAAGAGGTAGGATTTCTTAGCTGTAAATGAATTAGTTCTCCAGAACCAACTTCAAAAATTAAATCTCCTACATCACCAAACTTCTTTCCTGCTTTAGAAACTATAGTTTTACCTAATAATTCTTT
>JABJOX010000066.1 GCA_018664115.1 Candidatus Woesearchaeota archaeon | reverse complement strand
GAACCGGTTTAGGACATGCTCCTACTAACGTGGGGATTAATCTTAAGAATTTTGAACTGTTAAAGAGTTTTATTAAGAGAGGTGGGATTGTTGCGATGACCTCTCAATGTTTATACGGGGCAGTACACTCTTATGTTTATACTAATTTAAGAAAGTTATCTGAGATTGGTTGTCTTTTTTGTGAAGATATGTTACCAGAAACAGCTTATATTAAATTATCTTGGTTAATGGGTAATTATCCTGTAGAAAAAGTTAAAGAATTAATGGTTGAAAACTTACGTGGAGAAATTAATACAAAAAGAACTTATGAAAAAGAATTTATTTAGGGTGATTTAAATGAAAAAATGTTTTATGTTTAGTTTTATTTTACTATTTGTTTTCTTAGTATCTTGTTCTCCTTCAGAAAAAGTTTGTTCTGTAGATACAGATTGTGTTCAAGCAACTTGTTGTCATCCTTCTGCTGCTGTTCCGAAAGAAGCCGGTCCGGATTGTGCTGGACAATTCTGTACACAAGAATGTATGCCGGGAACGATTGATTGTGGTCAGGGCGAGATTAAATGTTTAGAAGGTAGTTGTCAAGTTGTATTGAATGAATAGATTTTATTCATAACTTGCTCTGATAATATCCACATTGTTTTGGATGATGCTTGCTCTTAATTGCGGATCTCTAATCATTGCACATCTTACGTTAAGTTTTTCTTTTATGTCTATTAAATGTTCTTCTTTTTTTATTGTGTGGGAATAAACCCATAACATATCCATAAAAAAGCTGAGGGCTTTAGCTTTTAATTCTGTTGGTTCTTCTTCGTGCCATTCTTTAAATTGGTCATATTCAAATATTAAATCGTTAGGGTTGTGGTAAAGGTTTTTAATCCCACCACAGATATATTCGGTTATTTCTCCTTTAATGAGGGCGATATTTTCAACAATTCCTCTTTCTCTCAGTCTTTGAGCACAAATATCTCCTAGTCCAAAAGCCATTGCTACATAAACATCATCAAATTCGCTTGAGGGATATTCTTTTGACTCCGAAAAATAATGGTCTAACATCATCTCTTGTGCACTTTTAAGCGGATAACTTGTTTTTTGTCTTTTAATAATTGCTTGATAATCTGGGTTATTCTCTGTTAAACAATCTTCAGCAACCAGTTCATATGTTCTTTCCACATTTTTATAAGTAATTTGAACGTTTCTTTGAGCTTCTTGAATTATTGAATCTAATTCTCTTGTTTCTTCAGGTTTCAATGGAACGGTGTTATCTACTATTAATTTTAACTTCATCTCATTAGTTGTTAGGGTTGGCTTTTTAAATACTAGTGAAGTGAAGCCATTATGGTCTGTTTGTATTCTGTAAATTATATTCTGTAAGAAAATTGTGTTTACTACTTTCCATAAAAGTTAGAGTCATTCAAAACAAAAATATTTATAAAATCCAAAGATTTGTTAAATCAATCTAAAAAATGAAATCACACCACAAAATAATCATTGTATTTGTTTTAATATTGTTGATTGTTGTTGGTTGTTCTAAAAGAAGTGGGGTTATAATAGGGGTAGAAAATAATTGTGAGAATTTGGATGGTTATGAACGGGATTTTTGTTTATGGGATTTTGCTAAGACAAGTGCAGATGAAACTATTTGTGGAAAAATAGATTATGATGAATCTAAAAATCAATGTCTGATTGAAGTCGCTAAAGTAAAACAAGATAAAGCAGTATGTGATCAGATTAGTGAGGGGTATAATAAAAATCAATGTCTTAAAGGAGTTGCTGTCGTTAAACAAGACATAACTATTTGTAATGAAATAACTGCTGAATCTACTTTGGAATTGTTTGGAAATACAAAAGACAAATGCTTTAGAGAAGTTGCTTTAGCAAACGGGGACAAAAGTCTTTGTCAACAAGTAGAAAATACAGATATAAAGAATTGGTGTTTGGCTTCTTTTGAAAAAACAAAAGAATCATGTCAAATAATTCAAGATGCCACCAATAAATTTGATTGTTTGATTGGAGTTGCAGAAGAAACACAAGATGTATCAATTTGTGATGGTCTTGTTAGTTTAGGAAAGAAAGATAAGTGTTTTCAAAAAGTAGCCTTTGTAATGAAAGATAAAATTATTTGTGATAAGATTTTAGATGTATATACAAAAGATTCATGTACTTTTGATATTGATTATGGATAAAGTAATTTAATATTTGTTAAATCAATTAATCTCTATGTAAGTAAACAGTCATTTTAAACAAACCTTTTTAAACAGAGAAATATTCTAAACTCCCATGAAAGAAATCTGGCAAGTTACACAAGAAACAAAGACTTTACCTAAACTAAATAAACCTTTGTTAATAGAAGGATTACCTGGAATTGGTAATGTGGGTAAGATTGCTACTGATTTCTTGGTAGAAGAATTTAAAGCTAAAAAATTATATTCATTTTTTTCATACAAATTTCCTCATTCAGTTTTTGTTAATGAAGATAATTTGGTAGAAATGCCAAAAGTAGAAATTTATTATAAAAAATTTAATGGAAACAAAAGAGACTTACTTTTACTTGTTGGCG
This sequence comes from Candidatus Woesearchaeota archaeon, assembly GCA_018664115.1. Taxonomy (GTDB): domain Archaea; phylum Nanobdellota; class Nanobdellia; order Woesearchaeales; family GW2011-AR9; genus JABJOX01. The sequence continues at coordinate 6,966 of JABJOX010000066.1, read as the reverse complement.
ATATTCAACCGATTGATGAAGAAAGTTGTTACACTTTTTGTGATGAAATATTAAAAATTGCTAAACATTATAAATGTTCAGAAGTAATTACTACTGGCGGAATTGGTTTACAAGAAATGCCAGAAAAACCTAAAGTTTATTGCACTTCAAATGATAAAGATTTATTCAAAGAATACATTAAAAAAGGAATGCTTGTCGAGAAAAATATTTTTGGAGTTGTTGGTCCTATCGTCGGTGTTTCCGGAGTTTTATTGGGATTAGGGAAAAAAAGAAACGTTAAAGGCGTTGCTCTTTTAGCAGAAACTTTTGGTCATCCTATGTATCTAGGAATTAAAGGCGCAAAAGAAATTCTAAAAGTTATTGAAAAGAAATTCAAGTTTGGCATTGATATTAAAAAGATGAGTAAAGAAATTACTGAAGTTGAAAAAGAGTTATTGAAAAAAACTAAAGAATGGATGTCTGAAATTAAATCTTCTCAAGCTGGAGCAGAAGGAAAGAAGAAAGAAGTCAGCTATATCGGGTAGAATTTTTCTGTTAAATGCAATTTTTTGTTGATTATTTTCTAATTGATCACTTTTTTTTCTATCATCTCACATCATTTTATCTGTTTTATCCCCTATTTTTAACCCTCCTCCTTTCAAAAGCTTTATAAATAAATATATTATACTTAAAAGTATTAAATGAATAACAAAAAGAGGGATAGATTAGACGTAATTAGGGCTAGTTCTAAATTTAATTCTAAAAAAGGGCAAATAACTGTTTTTATTATCTTGGGAATCTTAATGCTTTTAGCTTTAACTTTGGTTATTGTTCTTAAAACTGATGTGGTCTCATTTAAATCCGAAGAGGTTATTCTTACAGAAAAAGGTAAAGTTGAAAATTTCATTACTACTTGTATGGATAAGATTGGCGATGAGGCTTTATTTGCAATTGGTGTACAGGGCGGTTATATTGACGTTCCGCAAGATTTAACCACTGCCGATTTAAGTTTAAGAGTTTCTCCTATGAATGTAATCCCTTATTGGGCTTACGGTGCTAATACTAACATCCCTTCATTATTACAAATTAAAGATCGAATTGACGAATATATGGAAGAAAACTTGCGTGATTGTTTATTTGACATGGAAGCTTTTCAAGAAACTTATGATTTAATTGAAAAGAGTGACATTACTTCTGATACACAAATTGTTGATAAACAAGTTATCTTTAAAGTACATTGGGACGTTGAAATAAATAATAAAGCTGGTGAAGTAGTTTCTGAAGTTATTAATCATCAAGTAGAATCTCCTGTTAAATTAAAACGTCTTCGAGATTTGGCAGAGAAAATAGTATTCAGCGAATTAGATTCATTAAAACTAGAAGATATTGCTCAAGACTTAATCGCTTTAGAACACCCAGATGTTCCTGTTGCCGGATTTGAAATGAGTTGTAATAAAAAAACTTGGAACACTAAAAAAGTCGAGGAAACTTTAATGGATTTGTTACGAGTAAATATTAAACAACTTAAAATTAAAGGGACAGACGTTATTGATTTTCCTGACGCTTATTATCCTGAATTTAAAGATGGTTTAACTTATTACGAAAACCATTATCAATGGGATTTAGGGGCAGATTATAAAGCACCTGATACTAGTGTCGTGTTTAATTTTGATTCTACTTACCCTCGTATTTTTGCGGTAACACCAGTATCAGGATCAAAAATGAAAAGTTCTCAATTGGGTACAGGTAATGCTTTATCTTTAGTTTGTATTCAAACTTGGAAATTCACTTATGATTTAATTTTCCCTGTTGTTGTTAGTGTTAGAGATGAAACTACTGGTTATGATTTTAATATTGCTCTTACTGTTCATCTATTACAAAATAACCCTAATCGGGGAGAAAAAACAATTCGGCCTTCTTACATTGTTCCTTCCGATACTAGTGATGAGTATTGTAAAGATAGAATTATCCCCATGACTGTTAAAACTTATGAGTTAGTTGAGAATGGTAAAGGGGTAAGTTATCGAGAAGATTTAGGCGATGTTGGCTTATCATTTACTTGTTTACGATACACTTGTGAATTAGAAAATACTGAATATGATTTTAATAATCTTGGTTTTGCTGGTATTAGTACAAATTTCCCTTATTGTGTTGGTGGAATTTTAAGAGGAGAGAAAGAAAATTATAAAGAAAACTTTGTGCGGGTTGTTACTGCAAACAATAAAGAAGTTGAACTTGATTTGGTACCTTTAATTCCTATCCCTAAAAATAAAATCAAAATTATAAAACATCAATTCCTCTCTAAAGACTTTCCTTTAGGGGCTGGAGAAGAATTATCACCTGACGAAGTTGCCATTGTCAAACTTAAATTTACTGGAACTAATAATACTCAAAATGAATTAACTCACGAAATTAATTTTATTGAATCAAAAGAAATTGATCAAAAAATTGTTGATAAAGATATGATTGAATTATTAGCTTTTGCTGATTTTGATTATCATGTTGAAATCAACTTACTTAATGAAGATAACTTTTTAGGCGGATATATTGGTAGTTGGACCGCCCCTTGGGTGGCTTTAGAAAATACTGATGAAATAATTTTTCACGTTTTAGCTAAAGATAAACCCAGTGATGATGAAACTATTGATTTATTATTTAACTTGGAAGAATTAAGTAAAGTTGTTCCTCCTCCTGAAATTAAAACTAAACAAGATTAAAATTAAATAAAAAATGGTAAATAACAAAACAAACCGGACGAATAAGTTTTTTGTAGCCCTTGTTATCATTCTATTTGTTAACTTACCTTTAATCAGTGCTTTAGAAATATCTAACGTTCAAACTGATGATGTTACTGATCGTTCTGCTGAAGTTACTTGGGATACTGATGAACCTGCAGACAGTTTTGTTATTTATGGTGAAGATAAAGAGAATCTACAAAAGAATGGTAATGCTAAAGAAGTTACGGATCATCAATTCTTGTTAGGAAATCTTCAACCTGGAAAAAAACATTATTATAAAGTTGAAAGTGGCGATGTAGTTGATGATAATTCCGGAAATTTTTATTCATTTGAAACTTTACCTCCGGACGTAACTCCACCTGAATTGGTTGTTGAAATTCCAGAATTGGTTGCGGGAACAAAATTTGAATTATCTGGTTGGACTGAACCTGGCGCAGAAGTTAAGTTATATGTTGATGGTGCTTTATCTGCAACCTCTATCGCTTTGAAAGAAGAAGATTTGGGAAAATCTTTTGGCATTGCTGCTGAAGAGGAAGTTGTTGAAGACGCAGTTGAACCTGAAACTTCAGCAACTGAAGAAGCAATAGAAACTGAAGAATCTGTTGAAGCACCTGTTGAAGAAGCCGCAATTGAACCTGCATCTGAAGAATCTGTTGAAGAAGCTGCAGTAGAGCCTGAAACTGACGAAGCGATTGTTGGTCAAGCTTTTGGTTTTGGTGAAAACGTTCCAGAAGGAAAGTTTGTCTTCTCTAATGTTATTATTGGTAAAGATAAAAAAACTAGTATTAAAATAGAGGCTTTTGATATTGCTGGAAATAAAGCTGAATCTTCTGGTCAAGTTTTCTCAGATTCCAGTAAACCAAAATTAACTTTCACAGCTCTTCCTGAAATTGCAGTAGATAATTCTTTTAAATTAGAAGCTACCATCTCTGAAGAATCTACTTATGAAATTTTTGTTAATAATAATTCTGTTGCTAAAGGCGATGGTTTAAAGATTGAAGAAACCATTTCTTTTGAAGAGGGAGATAATATTTTAAGAATTGTTGTTAAAGATGCTGCTGGTTGGGAAACTGTTAAAGAACATACTGTTTATTCTGACACTCAAGCACCACAAGTAAGTTTTGAAATTGAAAAAGGTAACGAATATTATCAAGGGAAAATGCTTACTCCCGGTGGTGGTTATAAAAATAAAGCTCAATCGAGTATCCACGGAGAGACTGAACCGGGTGCAACTGTTTATCTTTATGTTTATCGTCCTCTTGGTAATGAGTATAAACCCGATTTTAAGAAAGCTTATGCAAAAGTTACTGCTGGTAAAAACGGCACTTTTACATTTAAAGATGTTGATTTTGAAAGTGAATCTCATTCTTTAGAAGATTTAGCTCCAAAACAAGTTCCTGCTGAATTGTTAGATTATACTCTGTCAGGACTTGAAAAAGCTGCTGATCAAGAACGGATTAGTTATTATGTTTTTGTTGTTGCTGAAGATAAAGTGGGTAGGTCCGGTTCTGCCCAAACTACTGTCTCAATTAATACCTGTTACTCAAATGATTTTGATTTTGACATTCAATCATTAGCTCGATTTCAACGACCTTTACGTTTGAATCCTACTTTGCTTGATAGCGGTCGTGAAGAAGCTACTGCAGTTTTCAATTTGTCTTATCGTGGTACTGGAGTTAAAAAGATTGATTATACTACCGGTGTTGAATTACAGGAAGCTTTTGAAGTCACTTCGGTGAGTTTTGATCGTGCTTGTACTCGAGAGATGATAGAAGATGAAAGTTCAGAATTAGGTTGTGTTATTATGCCTCCAACTATAAAAGGACTTCCTAATGCAGATAAAACTGCGTGGTATACTACTTTTAATTTACATACTGCAGAAAAGTTAAGTGAGACAGAAGGCGATTTCTGGAATGAGTTCAAAAAAAGGCAAGTTGTTTTCCCATTAAAAGTTAGAGTTAGTTATCGTGAACGTGATAGTAATGGTAAATTTGGACAAACTAAAACTCAAACTAGTTGTTTTGATTTAAGTTATTTTATTGATATCCCTGTTGATAGTAAAGACATGCTTCCTGACTGGTTAGCTGATGAAGGCGTAACTGCTATCCGTTCAACCATAGATACTATCGATAAAGTTTTGCCTTACTTACAAGATGCAATTTTAATAGCAGGGGTAAGTTGTATTGGTTCATTTTTGTTAAGAATGATTGTCAGATGGTCAAGATTGTTTGTTTCTAAAACTGAATCTTATGCTGCTACTGTGAAAAAAGTTGCTGATACTGCTACTGGTGATGGTGGCGAAGAACAATGTCCTATTCCTTCAGAACAAAGTAAATTGTTATTGGAAAGTACAATTGATCATTGGGATGAAATCTCTGGAATTCTTAACCCTACAAATAATCGTCTTTCTGTTATAACTGATGGAACTTATGGCCATGAAAGTGCTGCTTGGAATAGTAAAGATTATACTTTAGATAAACTCTGTCCAAAAACTGCTGGTTTATGGAAAGCTGAAGCTGCTCTTGACCAAGCTTATCGTTGGACTTGTGACCGAGTTTTTTGTCGGAAAGTTCCTGCTGGTTGGACTTCAACTAAAACAGAAGCAGAAATTCAAACAGTTATTGTTAAACAAAATCAATGTACTATCTCTGCTCAGGGAATTCCTTTACAAGAAGTTGAAAATTGTCAAGAAGTACTGGAAGCAAATTCAAATCCTACTGATAGTAGTGCCATTTTAAACATTAGAGAAAAAGGAATTACTACCTGTTATCGTTTTAATGAACGTTTGTATATTCTTTCTGGAATCAGTGAAAGAACTTCTGAAGGCGCTGAAATTGTTTATCTTGATTTGATTAAACGCTTTGGACAAAAACTAAATGCAGCAACCATTTATTCTATTCCAGAAAGATTAATGGCTTATCGGCCAAAAGGTTCTGAAAATTTTATTGTTGGTCAGGATAGAACTTGTGAATCTGCTTGCCGAAACGATCGTAGACCTGGTTATAGTTATGCTAAAAGTAGTAGTGTTTCAAATATTGCTAATGAGCAGCAAGGTTCACAACAAAATGGTTGTTATGAAGAAATTCAAACTACGGATGGTATTGCTTTAAGAGGAGAATTAAACGGAAAAAAGAGATTAATGGGTGAGAAACCAAAAGATAGTGGAGAAACAAACGAAGATGGAACTCCTAAAACACAAATTTCTCAATTTTCTGCTGGTTATACTTCTGATTGTTTCATTAATTTAAAACCATCCACTGGGAAACCTGAGGATTTTGTTGGCAATAAAGCACTTGGCGATACTTGTAGTAATACTGCAGAATGTCCTAATGGGGCTCGTTGTATAGGTGGAGAATGTCAATCTGAAACTTCTAATAATCCACTTGTAGCCACAAAAATAGAAGGAGATTCCACTGGGATGTTACAATGTGTTTGTGATTTTGTAGAAGATGGAAAACCACAGTCTGGAGCAAGACAAGCTGCTAGAGAAATAAATGATGTTGCTGAAGATTGGATTTATCGTCAAGACGCTTTGTTTAAAGAAAATAATCAGAGAAGAGGAACAGAATATCCTACTTGGCGTTATTATTCTGGTAGAGATTTATCTTCTGCTTTTGGTGCAGATTATTTAATAGATTATTTTAGAGGAGAGGGTAAAGAAGAAGTGGCTACTATTGACCCTCATTCACAATTTGTTGGTAGATATCAAACTCTTTGTTTGTCCGGAATTAGAGCAGACTTAGTAATGTTAAAAAGTATTTTGGAAGGTTTATCTGGTTGTATTGAAGAAGCTAAAGTTACTGGATTAAGAGATGCCGGTGTTTGTAAAACTGTTTTCTCACAACACGTTTGTGGTTTAATGTACAAAGTTCTGGCTTACTTCTTTGAAGATTGCAGTCCTATTAATATGGGTGATCAAACTAAAAGTGAGGGCGGAGTTTTAGATGAAATTGGATTTGGATTTAATGCTGGCTTTGAATCAATTGGTGAATCAATGCAATCTTCCATTAATGATATTAAATCAGATTATGGTAATGCTAAGCTTAACGAATTCTTTGCTACTGGCGTGCAAGGTTTTACGCAATCAATTTGTATGGCTGCCTTTGGTTATGATTGGCCGTTAGGAATGGATTTCATTTTAGATTCAGCTTATGCTTTCCAAACAAAGTCCACTGTTATGGCTTTCCCTCGAGAAAGAGAACTGGCTACATTTAATCCTCAAAAAGGAACAGCAGTGTTCAATTATAAT
>JABJOX010000001.1 GCA_018664115.1 Candidatus Woesearchaeota archaeon | reverse complement strand
GACTTCACTACCAAAAACTTTTTTCAGATAATCTAAAATTTGGCCTTGTGTGTCAGCAGCACTTTCATCATAAAAATAGATTACTTTAATACTATCTTTTGCACAAGTTTTATCAATTTCTTGTGATGTTAATAAGAATTGAATTTCTGTTAAAAAATAATCTCTTAACTGTAAGTTAAATTCATCTTCGTTAAAGAAGGATTGCTTTTCATAATCAATTACAATCCCCATCTTTTTTGTTAGTTCATCAATGTTTGTTTCTAAGATTTTGTTAAGGGTTTTACAATCAGCCAATCCTGATTCCATATAACTCTGTTGTAATTGTAAACTTTGCAGGTTAACTTTTTCATTTAAAGTTATTTGTTTAGCATCTTTTAGTTGTGCATTCTCTAATAAAGAACCAACTAATATTCCACCACAGAAGATAATTATTGTTAAAACAAAAGCAATTAAATATTTCTTAGTGCTAAGTTTTCTTTCTACCATAAGAATTTCTCAGGATTTTGCTTATATTTAAAGATTGTTATTACCAAGACATATTTAGTTATGTGGGTGAGCAGCGCCAATTGAGGCGCATTTTTTCTGAAAGAAAAAATCTAAGGCGCCGTGCCCTGCTCACCATAGTAAACTAAATATGGTCACCAAGTATTCTTCTTCTTAGTAACAATGATAAAAGCAATATAAACCCAAACAAAAGTCATAAAGATTCCATACATGAACAAATAAGTAACCAGTCCAGTTAAAGTCCTTCCATGATTATTAATCTTTTCTTGAACAATTTTGTAAGAGTAAATCATCACAAATAAACTTATACTTAAAAGAGTAGCCGCAATAAACAACTTTGCAAAAGGTAAACTTAAATAATTAAATTCAAAAGAATAGTTTTTAATTAATGTCCAAATGTCAAAATTTACTGCTGCTAAAGAAGCAACCCACTGAATAATTTTAGTTACTAAATCTTGAAACAAAGTAGCAAATAATATTACCGCAATAATCCCAGAAAGAATTACTGTTGGCATTCTTAAATAGCCATAATCTCCGTACTCTTTCTTAAACATAATTTTACGATAATTAATTGTATTGTCTACTGAACCTTTATACCATCTAATTCTTTGTAAGAATAGCGCTTTCCAGGTCTGTGGTGTTACAGTATTAACAATCACATCAAAAGTTTGCATGATCTTATAATGGTGTTTTTGTAATCGCATCGCAATCTCAAGATCTTCAGTAATAGTATGTTCATCGAACCCACCCAAATCTTTGATTACTTTTGTCCGATAGACACTAAAAGGTCCAGGAGTAACATGAATACAATCAACCTTGGAATTAAGAAACTTGTAAAACATGTTGATAATATACTCAAACCATTGTACTTTTTGTAAAATGTTACTTGGTTTTTTAACTTTTAATGTTGGACAAACTGCTGCTACATTTTGGTCCGCTTCAAAGTAAGGTAACATTTCTTTAATTGCATTCTGAGAAACGAAAGAGTCTGCATCTAAACAAGCAAAGAATTCTCCTTTTGCTACTTCTAAAGCGACGTTCATTGCTCGACCTTTTCCATGATTGGTTTGATTAATTAAAGTTATTTCTCGGTCTGGATTATTGGTAATGAACTCTTCAACCAGCGTTTTAGTATTATCAGTAGAACCATCGTTAACAACAATAATCTCCATTTTTTCTTTGAAATAATCCAAATTGATTAACGAAGTTAAGGTTTCAACGATAGATTTCTCTTCATTATATGCTGGGACAATGGTTGTAAAGAATGGTTTCCTGGTAAGTGTTTTTTTTTCTTTTTCCCCTTCAGAAAAAAAGAGTACTAATAACCAGAAGATAGAAAAGAATAGTAAAATAAAATATGTACAAAATAAAACTATATCTAAAGGTTTAACTATCATTCTTTTTTTAAGTTTAATCTAATAAATTTTAAATTCCCACACCTCATTACCTTCATAGGAGTGGATAATTTTAAATCTTTCGTTTTTTAGTAGAAATAATAACCCTTGTTCTTTAGATAGTTTTGAATTCATCTTTTCCGAAATATATATTGTTGTAATCTCATTTTGTTCCAATAAAGGAAACAATTCATCAATATATAAAGCAGCAAGAATCCCTTGAGTTTGTTCTTTTTTGAAAAATCTTTTTTCATTTAATTGATAATATGGCCTTTGTTCAGTAAAGTAATCAATAAAATAACTATTTTCTGGATCTGAAAAGACTACTCTTTCACTGAGAAAATTGTTGTCCATCCAAGTTAAAACTTCAATTTCACTATTTGTCGGGCTGTTCTCTGGAACCCTCTCTAAGTAAGTGATTGTTGAAAATAATAACCCTAAGACTAGAATGAAAAAAGTAAACCTTTTCAAAGCGACAAGATTCCAATTACGTTCAAAGAGCTTTGTCATCCCAACTGTGGCGAAGAAGGTGAGTATCATTGTTAAATAGATTATTGTTTGGGTGTTAAAGATATAGGCAATAATTGTAAATGGTAAAATCATGTATGCAAAAGAGAACCCTTTCTTTTTCCAGGTAATACTTAATCCGATTAGAGATAAGATTAATGTAAAGAAATTCATCCCCGATAAACCCCCTAAGTCTGATAATAAGTCTGGAATTAATTGTTGATTATGAAATGGCCCCATCATCAATGGCAAATTTAAGAATACTATATTGACCATTGTTAAAATTATTATTGTAATCGAGAGAATCTTAATTCTCTTTATTTTTTCTTCTTTCTTTTCAAAGTAAAGATATATCCCTAAAAGTAACAGCAGTAAGAAAGTACTATAAATATCTATAACTATTACAGCTAAAAAAGGAATCAATGATAAGAATTGCCAGCCAGATCTTTTCTGTGATAATAATAAGAACCCTAACAAAATCGAGAAAATAGCTAGTGAATAAGCAGAAATGGTAATGAACGTGAAAATAAATGCCGGTGAGATGATTAGAAGAGTAAGAAAGAAGAAAGTTGAACGCATCGTGAAATTAGTTTTTTTCATTACTTCTATGAACATTAAGATAGAACAGACGGCAAAAAGTAAAGGGATTAAAATTAATAACTGATTTGGTAAAAAAGATTCTATCATTTTTAGTGGCCAATAATAGAATGTATAATTTGAAATTACTTTTGTTTGAGAAAGATGAAAATAACTTTCTCCACCCATAATTAGCGGATCATTTTGTAAATAATTAGAGAATAATGGTATCCCCAAAACAATTAAAAGAAGTAAAATTAAATATTTTCTTTGATGCTTTACTAAGTGATTTAGATAAACATTCTTGGTACTGATTACTTCTTGAACAGAAATATGTTTTTTAATGTCAAATTTCATTAGATCTCACCCAAAACACATTCAACTAAATATATTCTTGTTTCTTGATCGTATATCTTATCAAAACACTTTCCTGAATAATAACCCAATTTTTTAATATCATATTTTGCTTTTGCTTTTGGTGTAAGAATAATATATTTAATATTATATTCTTCTAAAATGCCTAACGCTTGAGTTTCAAATTTTGTTACAAAGAGAGAATTAAGATTTTGGAATCTCTTTTCAGTATTTTTTATTAAATTAAATTGGTCATCCATTAAGTTTTTTCTTTTTCCGTAATAAGTTATCAGATGTCCTTCTTCTAAAAGGGCAACCACTCCATATTTCTCTATTGTGTTTTCTTCAAGCCATTGAAATGCTGTTATCTGTTCATCAGTAGGAGTGTTTTGTTTTAAAGAAGTACTTATTGCTGGAAAAATCATTGTTAATAACAGTAAGATAATTATTATTGGTAAAACATGTTTCTTTATTTTGGTTGCTTTTATTTTTTGTAGATATGTTAAAAGGTCTTTATAGAATGAAGCAAAAAGTATTGCCAGAATTAATCCGAAAAAAGCTAGTGACAATCTAAACTGAATTAATCTGAACCAAGTAAGTAAAGTAGTAGAGATTGCAAAACTGATCAGAAGAAAAGCTTTTTGTCCTTTTAATTCAAATAGTGATTGGTAAACAACATAAATCCCTGCCAAGAAAGGAATAACACTCACTAAAACAATCGCTTGTAAAACTGGTAAAGTTGGAAAATATAATTGAATTATTTGTTTAGGCACATTCTGCCAGATGAAAGATACACCTTCGGTTAGAAAAGTATTTTTGTAAAACAAAAATTGAATCCAGATAAAGAAGAACACAGAAAAAATAATCAATTCGCCTTCTGATTTAGAAGTTTTTTTCCCTTCTAACAAAGATAATAAAAGATAAATTCCAAAACCAATTAATAACAGGACCGTTGCCGAACTGATTAATGACAATGCTAGAAAACTGAAGATATAAATAGTGAGATATTTCTTTTCTTTTATATTCATAAATGCATAGATAGTGAGAAATACTAATGGTAAGAATAATGATTCTGGGGTGAAAGAATTTGTGTGGTACAAGATTGGTAAAAATCCGGTAATGGACGCTGAAAGTAATGCTGCGGTATCATTATTAGTGATTTTTTTACTGATGAGGAAAATAATAATTACTAGTAAAGATAATAAGATGTTGGGAATTATTTTGGCAGCTAATTCTAATGGTAAGAATAAATCGAATAATGCTGTGAAGTAATGAAATCCAGGTAAGAAAATCAACTCTCTGCCGCTGTAAGATAACGAATCTTCATAAAGCGGTAATCCTGTTGTAGTTATTTGTTCTACTTGTCTTAGGTGAAAATAAGATTCGTAAGTAAAGTTTGGAGTAGTAAATGCTAGAATCAATCTGGTAGCTAAAGTAATGAAGAGGATAGCTATTAACCAATACTTTACTTTTCTTTGCATTATGTAGGAGAAAGTGGTTTTATTTTATAAATCTGTATGGTTTATTCATTAAGTCAAGACTAGAAATCTTTATATCTAATGTTAAGAATCAGCTTTTATGGCTAAAATTTCTACGGGAATAAAGTTTCTGGACTTATTACTTAATGGCGGTTATGATCATGATATCATTACGACTATTTATGGTCCTTCTGGTTGTGGAAAAACAAATTTATGTTTAATCGCAGCTGTAAAAGTTGTTGAATCCGGTAAAAAAGCAATCTTTATTGATACGGAAGGAGGAATTTGTGTTGAACGAATTAAACAATTAACTAAAGATTATGAACCTGTTTTGAAAAACATTGTTTTCTTTAATCCTGTTAACTTTATTGAACAGAGTGAAATCTTTGAAACTTTACGAGGGATGGTTAATGATTCCATTGGAATGATTGTTGTTGATTCCATTTCGATGTTGTATCGTTTGGAGTTAGGTCGGTCGACTGAAGTTTATGATGTCAATGCTTCTTTGGGCAGACAAATCGCTTATTTAGTAGAAATTGCTCGTCGTAAAAAAATTCCTGTTTTGATTACTAATCAAGTTTATTCTGACTTTGATAATCGCGACCAAGTGAAGATGGTCGGTGGAGATTTGTTGAAGTACGGTTCGAAGTGTTTAATTGAACTGAGGGCCTTTGCTAACTGTCGTGGCTTGATTCTTAGAAAACATCGCTCTCTTCCGGAAGGATTAGAGTGTAAGTTCAAGATCATCGGAGAAGGCATTGAAGAATTTAAGTAATCATAACAAAATTTATATATTCTAGAATTCTAGTTATCTTGATAGATGATTGCAAAAACAAAGTTTTCAAAAGAGGAATTGAATAAAATTATTTCAGGATATAATCTTGGCCAATTAAAAAGTTTTAGACCATTTGAAACGGGTGCAGTTCAAACAAACATTCTTCTTAAAACATCTAAAGGTAAGTTTGTTTTAAGATATTATGGGCAAAGAACAAAAAAATATGTTCTTTTTGAAGTTAATATCCTTCATTATTTTCGTGATCATAAATATCCTTGTGCAACACCTATAAGAAACATCCACGGTGATTTTATTGGGAAATATAACGGAAAATATTTTGCTATCTTTAATTATCTTGAAGGAAAACACATTAAGAAACCAAATAATATTCAATATCACCAGTTAGGAAAATATCTTGCTAAACTTCATAATCTCTCTCAAGGTTACAAACCTGATCATTGGGAAGTCAGGGAAAACAAAGATAAAAAATTCTGTTTAGATACTGCCAAAGTTGAATCAAAAAAATTTAAATCAAAAACTGAAGCTAAAGAAAAGTTAAAATTTTTAAAAAGAGAAATAAGTAAAGTTAAGTTGCCTGGTTCCCTTCCAAAAGGAGTTTGTCATGGTGATTGGGATATTACTAATTTAAAATTTGAAGGAAATAAACTAACTGGGGTTTTAGACTTTGATGATTCTTGTTATACTCATTTAATATTTGATGTTGCTAACTTTATTTATTATTGGGCTTGGATGAGAGAAAAAGAATTTAATTTTAGTAAAGCTAGATCTTTATTAAGAGATTATTTTAAATATAGAAAACTCTCTGAAGTTGAGAAAAAATATTTATTTGATGGCATTAAAATGGTTATCTTTACTTATATGGGTTGGTTTTTTTATGAGAAATGGAAAACTGAAGATGTTTTTGATAACTGTAAGAAAAGACTTGAGTTTTTAGATAGTATTGGCCGAGACGAGTTTTATAATAGGTTATTTAAGTAATCAATCTTCCACATTCTTCTTTACTCAACTTCTTATATTTCCCAGACAACACAATCTCTCTTTCTACCAATTCAAATAAACTTAATCCTGAAGAGATTTCTGAATGATAAGAATCCGCTATTGTTTGAAAAGGCACTTCCGGATAATATTTCCGTAAATTACTAAATTTAGAAGTCAAATCATCAAATTTTTGATCAGGGTATGTTTCTGTAAATGCTTGATTAGCACAAACCATCCCATAAATGATGTCTACGATTGCGTGTTGTTTGGTATAAAGAACAGAAGAAAACATTGCTCCAATACTTTCTTCATAATCATGAAATTCGTTTGGTGTTAAAATTGTTTTTCCAATATTGTAAGCGAGAACAGAATAAGTTATGTGTAAACTCGGACAACAGTTAACCGGATCATCATAATATTGCACAAACTTCAATGCTTTATCATCATGTTTTGTTGGTCGAGGCATGAATGTCGGAATTTCTTTGAAAACTTCTGCAGCTAATTTATTAGAATATTTGAAACAAGCAGTTATCTCTTGCACTTCTTGTTCATCACAAGCAACACTAAAATGTTTAGCTAAAGCAAAGAATTGTGGAACAATTAACGAATAAGCTTCTGCATCTTTTGGTTTGAACGGAATTTGTTGATCTCTTTCTGTTTCCACACAATATTTATCTGCCTCTTTGATTATATTTTGGGTTTGATGATATTGTTCTTTCCAATCCCAAGCAATGTTAGTAAGAATTCTTCCTTTCTTTGTACTTTGTAACTGTAAGAAATCTTTAACTACTGATAATGCTAAGTTCAACGGTGGGATTGGTGGTAAAGACATATCTTCTGTTGATAATATTTAGTATAAATTTATTTCTGTTTTGGAAGAGATATTTGTAAATTATTATTGTTCTTTTTTTCTCCAATGTGTTAATGTTATGAATTTGTATCTGTCTCTTTCTTTTTTCATGTTTTTTAATTCTTTACCTTTAACCAATAGACTT
>JABJOX010000002.1 GCA_018664115.1 Candidatus Woesearchaeota archaeon | reverse complement strand
ATTAATAAATGTTTTCAATTACAATTACTCTGCATATGTTCCATGCTTGCAGGAGGATAAACCCAAAACAATATAGCCCCTTATCCCTACAACAAATAATAAACACCAATACTAATCAAGAAACCTAATACAGAACCAACCGTAACTTGTAATGGAGTGTGACCCATTGCAAAATGAGAATCATTTTTCATTTTTAACTTCTTTACAATCTTGTTGATAACTAATCCTTCTTCGCCAGCAGTTCGACGCACACCAAAAGCATCCCTAATTACTACCATTGCAAAAACTATACTTATCGCGAAAGCTGTAGAAGTACCTTCAACAAGATAAATTATTGTCACCATCGAAACTACAAAAGCAGAATGAGAACTTGGCATTCCTCCAGTAACAACTAAATCGCTCCAAGTTAAACTCTTATGTTTAAACCAAAGGCCAATTAATTTAACTACCTGGACACCAAAACCAGCTAAGATTATCGCTAATAAAATTTTATTCATATTAAGAAGTATATTTTTAGGGTTTATATATTTTTTCATCTATCAATAAACAAAATTAATATAAACCCTTAAATTTTACTTAACTAAGTGAAACAAAAACATAGGCATTATGGATACATTATTTTAATCTTATTAATCGTTGCTATAATTCTCGCTTCAATTTATTTTCCAAACTTAAAAGAATTAACTTCACCCACTTCCGTAAGAACTTTCTTATTACAATTTGGAATATTAAGTTCATTAGCATTTGTTGTTATTTTGTTATTAGCAGTACCTCTTCCAATTCCTAGTACACCAATAATTTTAGCTGGAGGATATGTTTACGGAACAATAGTTGGAAGTGTCTTAGCTTTAATTGCAGTCTTAATTGGTTCTTCAATATCATTTTGGTTGGTAAGAAAATATGGCCAACCATTATTAAAAAAACTTGTTGATCATCATCACATTGAACATTTCAACCACATTTTTAAAAAACGAGGTTGGATAGTTGCTTTTATTTCCTATGTAGTTCCAATTTTCCCCAGCGATGGAATAAGCGCTTTATTAGGATTTACTAAAATGCGCTACAGAACTTTCTTACTTTTAGTTATTGTTGGTCATATTCCACGATTTTTAATCATCAATTCTTTAGGAGAAGATCTCTTTTCTGGGTTCAGTATGAAAACAATTATTGTCTTAATCTTAACATCAATCTTAATCTTGATAGCAGTGTTCAGAGAACCAATCAAAAGATTCTTCTTTAAAGAATTAAAAACATTAAAAAAAGATATTAAGATTATAGAAGAAGATATTGGGTATATTGAAGAAGGATTAGGAATAAAAAAAGGTATTAATAAGAATAAAAAATATTAAAAAAACAAATTTGTAAGTGTAACCACCATTTCTTGCCAAATTTTTGGCGATTAATATATTTTCTCATGATACTAAAAACACAAAAAACATATAAATTCAAGTGAATTATTATGATTATGAGGTATAATTTAATAGAATTAGTAGAACGTTTATTATACAAATTAAAAAAAGACACCTATGCTGATCTTGAAGATTGGGAAACAACAGATTCAGAAATTAATTGGACAGAAACTATTGAATCAAGGACTAATGAAAAGGCTGATGATCCAGAAGCAATGAAAAACGTTATTAAATTCTATAAAAAAAACAAAGATGTTATTGGAATTAAAAAAACATTAACAGAAATAGGAATATATGATGTTTTATTTAGATTATATGATGCTTGTGAATATAACTTTATACCCCCAGAAGAAGCCATTGAACGTATCTGCTGCAGAGGCAAGGGTGAATCTTTTAGAAATAGTATGGGTTTCTTAAATTACTTAACTGATTCTGATTTTCCAAAACTTACAAAAATGATGTTTGATGAAGGGGCTATTTCAGAGGGTTATTATAACGAAATGATAGAAGCTTATCCTACAATGAAAAGTAAAGTTTTAGGAGTTTCTCCAACAGGAGAAAAAATGTATAAAAAGAAAAAGAATCAATCAAAAAAACCAAAGAGTTCTAAGGTAATTAATATCACAGATTATCTGAAAAAATAAAAAAAACAGATCTAATTATTTTTTCTAAACTCAAAATCTATCATTATTGGTAAATGATCAGAAAAATGAAAATCTAACACAGAATATTTTTTAACTTTAAGTTGAGGAGAAGTTAAAATATAATCCAATCTTTTACTAGGATGCCAAGCTGGTTCAGTTAATGGTAAAGATTTTTTATCAAGTTTAATCATATCTTTCAAATGTGTTTTTCTAATTAATTCTTTCAATTCTCCAAGACCATTAAAAGTATTAAAATCGCCCATAAGAATTACCGGATTTTTTATTTTATTAACAATTCCAATCAACTCTTTAATTTGTTTAGCTCTTGTTTTTTTTCCTAGAGCAAGATGAGCAGCAAGAAGAGTAACTTTCTTTGGACATTTAACTGTAGATTCAATAATCATCCTTTTTGTTCCCTCATGAAAAACATGATATTTAATTCCAAAAAGAGGAAATCGAGAAACAATCGCATTAGCTTGTTTTTTTAAGATGGGTAAATGATGAAATAATTTTAACCAACCATGAACAGGATATTTAACTTTTTCAACAAACGACTTAAAACCCATTTCTTTCTCAAAATACTTTACCTCATCTCTACCTCTACTACGAAAAGAACCGGTATCAACTTCAATTAAAGCAAGAATATCAGGTTTAACTTTTTTTAATGCTACAATTATTCTTTGATCAAGATTCTTTGGAGGGAAAAATATTTTCCAGAATTTTAAGTATTGATACCATTTACCGGGAATGCCTTCACAATATTCAATATTATAACTTATTAGTTTAACCATTATTATCAACCTCTTTTAATATTTAAAGAAAACAATTGGTATTAATAAAATTAACTGAAAATTTTATTTAAGAATTCCATAACCGCAGTCACAAACGAGGATTTGGAATTCTATTTAAGAATTCCATAACCGATAAGCCTAAACCGATCTCCAACTCTTCTAGAAATAGTAATTCTATCACCGGGATTAGCTGCAATTGGCTTCTTTAAAACACAAGTAGTATTTTTCTTACTAGGATCAGTCACCACGCCCACAGTAGCTGCAGAATTTACGTTAAGCATCAATACTTCACCCTTGGCTAAAGGTTTAACTTCAATTTCGTCTTTAATACCTACAACTCTTTCCAATAAACTTGTTGATAAAGAAATTTGATTATAAATTTGAGGTAATTTTCCAGAGATTCCAACTAATGAACCAGTCAAAGAATCTGATTTAACAATTGTTGGATCTAAAGTAGTTGCAATGGCCATACTTCCACCAGGATGAATTTCGTCTACTGGAACACCACCAGAAAATATTTTTGTAATGGTTGTTCTTAATGGTTTCCAAACTTTTTTATTTTTCTCTTCAACCATGTAACCAGGAACAATTTCAATTTCGTCATTTAATTTGAATGTACCCTGTTTAACAGTTCCGCCTAAAACTCCACCAATTAAATCTTTAGGAGAAATTCCGGGCTTGTTAATATCAAAACTTCTTGCTACTAACATTACTGGATCAGCATCTCTGTTTCTTTCCGGAGTAGGAATAAATTCCTGTACCGCTTTGATTAAAACATCTATGTTAACGTTAGCTCTGGCAGAGATTGGAATGATAGGAGCATTTTTGTAATCAGTCCCGGCAAGAAAATCTTTTATTTGTTGATGATTTTTTATTGCTTCTTCTGAATTAACTAAATCAATTTTGTTCTGAACAATAATTACATTTTTAATTCCAGAGATTTGTAACGCCATTAAATGTTCTTTTGTTTGTGGTTGCGGACATTTTTCATTAGCAGCAACCATTAAAACTGCGCCATCAACAATTGCTGCACCGCTAAGCATAGTTGCCATTAAAGACTCGTGGCCAGGTGCATCAACTAAAGATATTTTTCTTAAAAAAGTAGTTTCAGAATTGCATTTGATACATTTTTCTTTTGCAGTATAATAATCGCAGTCATCACATTTGTAAATTGAAAAGTCAGCATAACCTAATCTAATCGTAATTCCTTTTTTTAATTCTTCAGAATGAGTGTCTGTCCATTTTCCAGAAAAACGTTCTGTTAAAGTAGTTTTTCCGTGATCAACATGACCAACTAAAGCTAAGTTAAGTTCTGGCTGAATTACACCTGTTGGTTTAGCTTTTGTTTTAGCAGTTTTTTTAGTAGTTTTCTCAGAAGCTTTCTTTTTAGAAGTAGCTTTCTTTTTAGGTTCTTTAGGTACTTTTATAGTAGTTTCTTTCTTCTTAGCCATCTATAAGATTAGAAATACGAGTCATTTATAAAGTTTTAGTGATTAATTAAAGCGAATGTTCCCAAAACTACCATCAGACACAATTCTAGCACCCATGGCTGGTGTAACCGATGTAGCTTTCAGACTCTTATGCAAAAAATACGGCACTGGATTAACAGTAACAGAAATGATTTCTGCCAATGCTTTAGCCAGAAATAATAAAGCAACTTTAACCATGATTGATGTCGTTGAAGAAGAAAAGCCAAGAGTAATCCAATTATTCGGACAAAATATAGACAATCTTGTCAAAGCGGCAAAATATTGTGAAGATAAATGTGAAATTCTAGATTTGAATTTTGGTTGTCCAGCAGCAAAAATTATTCGTCAAGGATCTGGTTCCGCTTTATTAGCACGACCAAACAGACTTAAAGAAATTGTTGAAGCGGTAGTAAAAGCAGTTAAAATTCCAGTAACCGTAAAAGTAAGATTGGGAATAAAAACATCGAACATCAATGTTATCAAAATTGCTAAACTCTGTGAAGAAGCTGGCGCTAGTATGATTGCTATCCATGCCCGAACTCAAAAGCAAGGTTATACTGGCAAAGCTGATTGGACTTGGATCAAAAAAGTTAAAGAATCCGTTTCTATTCCCGTTTCCGGTAATGGTGACGTGAGAACAGTAGAAGATTATCTACGCATGAAAAAAGAAACCGGTTGTGATTATGTGATGATTGGCAGAGGAATCATGGGCAATCCCTATTTGTTTAAACAAATTCAAGATTTCAACGAAACAGGAAAATATTCTGAAAGAGATAAAAAACAACAAATCAAAGATTTCTTTGCTTACTTAGAATTAGCAGAAAAATACAATATCAAATTATTAAATATTAAATTCCATGCCCAAGCATTTACAAAAGGAATGTCTGGAGCCGGACAAATTAGAAACTTGTTAGGCAGAGCGAAAACTCTTGTAGAAATTAAGAAAATCATGACTGAAGTACAATAATTCTTTTATACCTTCTAAAATTACTAGTGAACATGGTTGATTTAGAAAATTTTTTATTAGATGTATATGAAAAACTAGAATCAAAAGAAATAAATTTGTTAGATTGTTATTCTGGAATACATCTTGCTGACTTCTACTTAACAAAAATGTTTGAATGGGATTCCACTTATCTCCCCTGACTTTTAGGTCTCACTTTTTACCAAAACAATCATAAAGCAGCCAAACATAATCAATTCTAATGAATAATAATGTCCCATCAATAGATTATAAAATTGGATATGAACCGGCTAGAAATCAACTTACTAGTTATGTTCCTCAAGATTCTTATTTACAACAATTTAAACAAGAAAGAACTGATCCGATAACATCAACTCATACTTCAAGTCGTACATCATACGAATGTGAAACCAGAATTCTAAAGTGGAATGCTGCAGATAGTACTATGGAAATGTTTGAACAAAGAAAAAAATATAGCAAAGAAATCAAAATGTATTCACTTTAATTATTTCTTTTTCCCGCTAACTTTCCTTTTGATTTTACTTCTCAAACTTTCTTTCTTAGATAACACTTTACGAACCCGTTTCTTAATAGTTTTCTTAACTCTAGCCAATTCACTTTTCTTAACAATTCCGGACTTGTTTAAAGCCATCTCAAACTGTTTTTGCGCAGTTCCTAAAACCACTTTAGCAGTCTTTTCTGAATTAGCAACTAACTCTCGAGCTAAACGCATACTTTCTTTTTCATTAATACCTAAATCTTTTTTAACTTTAGCCGCAACTTTTTTTCCCTCTGCTAATGTTAACAATCCTAAACCGTAACCGGTCTTCAATGCTTTCTTTACAATTTTTTCCATTTTTAATTTAACCTCCTATTTTTACGATGTGAAAACATAAAATATAAAAAAACAATTATTGTTGTAATGATTAAAATATAACTTAAAGGCAATCCTAAAATTGTTGTATATCCTTCAATGTATAATAAAAACGTTGATGCCAAAAATAATACTAAAACCATGAACCCTAAATTTCTTTCTCTCTGCATTTCCTCAATATCTTCTTCAATATCTTCAAGTTGGCTAATATTAATTTGTGGTGCAGGTTCTTCTCTTTCCAATTTCCGAATAATCTTCACAATATGATCTGGCAATTCAAGTAATAAATCTTTATTTTTCCAAAACGTATCTTTAATTTTACTAATAATCTTTTCCGGAGAATATCTTTCTTGTAAGAATTTATTTGTAAAAACTTTAAATACATCAACAACTTTGAAAGTAGAATCTAATTGATAACCTAATCCTTCCGCTTGATAAACTGCTTTCGCTAACATCACGTGATTAGCATCAAAGATCACTCCATACTTAGCTCCATCAGAAATAATTTCGTAAAGTGCATGACCAAAACTAACATCTTTAATAGAATGAAAATAAACGTCTTCCATCACTTGAATACATTTTTCTCTAAATTCAGAAAGATCATTTGTTTTTACTTCTCTAGCCAAACTTAAAATAATGTTATAACTTTTTATTGGATCTTTATCAGGGATGGTAGAAATAAACTTAACAACTTTTTCTCTGTCTTGATGTCGAACTTCACCCATGATCCCATAGTCTAAATAAATTATTTTCCCACTTTTTTGAACAAAAATATTTCCTGGGTGAGGATCAGCATGAAAAAAACCATATAATAAAGCTTGTTCTAAAACAGAATTAAAATAAGTCAAAGCTAAACTTTTACGATTAATATGCGACTTCTTCAAAAATTTATCATCATCAATTCTTACCCCCGTAACAAAGTCCATCACTAACACTTTTTTAGACGACAACTTAGAATAAATCTGGGGAACATCAACTTTAGAATCGTTTTTCAATTCTTCTTTTAAACGAATAGCATTTCTTGCTTCAATTTCAAAGTCAATTTCCTTTCTGGTCCAAAGAGCAAATTCTTTTACTACGTCTACTGGCCGATAATTTCTTAACTTTGGGAAATGTTTTTCTAATTCTTTAGCAATGAAGAACAAAATGTCTAAATCTGCATCAATAGTTTCTTTAATATTCGGACGTTGAACTTTGACAGCAACAACTTTACCATTCTTCATAATTGCTTTATGTACTTGTGCAATGGAAGCGGAAGCAATTGGTTTCTTATCAAAACTTTTGAAAACTTGAGTTAATGGTTTACCAAGATCAGTCTCAATAATTTTCTTGGCTTGATTATAAGTAAAAGGTGGAACTGCATCTTGTAACTTTTCAAACTCCTGAGAAAATTCTTTAGGAACTAAATCCGGTCTTAACGATAATAATTGTCCCAATTTAACAAAAGTTGGCCCTAAACGCTCAAAAGCTTTTCTTAATTTAATTGCTTGAACCTGTTTATCATTAACTTCACGAGCTGGTTTAATCCGTTTAGTGAAAGGCAAATGAAAATGAAGTTTAGCTTTTGCCAAATAATATCCAAAACCTTCTTCAAAGAAAACTAAGAGAATCTCCTTAAACCTACGTACATCTTTAATATCCTTCTTTAAGTCCAACTCAATCTACCTCTTTTTAACTAAATAAATATAAATAGATATATAAGGGTTTTGTTTAAAAGAAATAAGAAAATTAAATTTACTTTTCTTGTCTTTTCAATCTAGTCATATAACCAGAAATAACGTTTCTCATTTTCTTGCTAACAACATGAGTATACTTGTTAGTAAATTCTTTATTTTTAATGAAATCAGTAGAAAAATGTTCGCCATGCATACCTAAAAGTTCTTTAGTTTTCCTTTTGATTAATTTAGTTTTGATTCTTCCCATATTTTAGTCTAATAATAAGATTGGTTTATAAAGGTTTCTAAAAATCATTTTGATTTTTAAACCCCAGAAAAATATATTTTTCTGTATGTTTTCTCTCTATTTTCTTTACTTCGACCAGTATACACTATAGTAACATTTATATATTAATATATGCATACTAGAAGTATGGTTATTCTCTTTGACCAATTCAATCTGCCAGAGGACATTTACAAGGTTATCTTTGCTACAGAGCAACAGGAAGTAGTAGGAAAGATGTTAATCAAATACATGTGGGACAATGGCGGCGAGATAGGTAAAACTGAAATGAGTCTGTTTGCTACTGCGTTACACGAAGGCAAAGCCGTTGTTAAAGAAAGAGGTAAATCCCCATTACAAAAAGAAACTCGTATCTCTTACAACAAAAGACAATTCTATGATCGTATTCTAACACCAATGCGAGGCATGGGTTTAATTGATTATGATTTGTATAAGAAAACCTATAAAGTTTCTGATCGCTTTAACAAACTAATGATCAAAGTCGGCCTACTATGGTTACGAGATATCGATAAACATCGAAAGTAAATAAATAAATATTTAATCATCAGAATAAATTCTACCAATAGTAAATAAGAAATTTAAATGAGGGATATACTTTTCCATCTCTTTGATAAACAACTGAGCATGTCCTGTAGTTCTAAAAAGATAAGTTTCATCATAAAAACAACAATTATTATGTACTCTTTGTGTTAAAGGAAACTTGTACTTATCTCTAAACTGATCTAATGCTTCATCAATTAAATTCCCATCTTTTACTTTTATCGCCACATCTATGGAAGAATAATTAACACTAACACAAATCCTTCTTGAAGAGAAAGTTGAGAGAAACATAATTAAAAAGAAGAAAAAAAATTAAATTAAAAATTACTTTCTTCAACCCGATTTAATTCCGGAGGAACATCCCCAACAGAAGAACCAGAATTCAAACCAGCTTTCAAAGCATCCACCTTATCAGTCTTTTCCCAAGTGAAATCAGGATCATCTCTACCAAAGTGTCCGTAAGCAGCAGTCTTCTTGTAAATTGGTCTTCGCAAATTCAGACTGTCAATAATTGCTTTCGGTCGGAAATCAAAATTCTTTTCTACCAACTCAACAATCTTCTCTTCCGGGATTTTATTAGTATCAAATGTGTTTACTAAAATTGATACTGGTTTAGAAACACCAATTGCATAAGCTACTTGCACTTCACATTTATCAGCAAGTCCAGCAGCAACAACATTCTTTGCCACATATCGGGCATAGTAAGAAGCACTACGATCTACTTTTGAAGGGTCTTTTCCAGAAAATGCTCCACCACCATGACTACCATGACCACCGTAAGTGTCAACAATAATCTTTCTTCCAGTTACACCAGCATCACCAACAGGACCACCAATAACAAACTTTCCAGTAGGATTAACAAAATAATTAGTTGCATCATCAATCCAGTCTGCACAAATTGGTTTAATGATTTTCTCAATCATATCTCTACGAATAGTTTCTAAATCAATATCGGGATGATGTTGGGTAGAAATAACAACGGTTTCCACTCTTTTAGGTTTACCATCTTCATACTCAACAGTAACTTGAGATTTTCCGTCTGGACGTAAGTACCACACTTCTCCTCTCTTACGAGCGGAAGCAAGTCTTTGACATAATTTATGAGCCAACATAATTGGTAAAGGCATGTATTCAGGAGTTTCGTTTGAAGCATAACCAAACATTAATCCTTGGTCCCCTGCACCTTGTTCTTCATGTAAACCTTCTCCCTCAGAAACTCCCTGAGAAATATCAGGAGATTGTTCAGATAATGCTGCTAAAACACCGCAAGTACTACCTTCAAAACCAAATTCTGGCTTATCATAACCAATTTCTAAAACCGTATCACGAACAATCTTCTGTACGTCAATATAAGTACTGGTAGTAACTTCTCCCGCCACAACAACAAATCCTGTTTTTGTTAAACATTCTACTGCTACCCTTGCGTTAGGATCGTCAGTATAAATTGCATCTAAGACAGCATCACTAATCTGGTCACACATTAAAGATATCCAATAGAATTAACTATTAAATTTTATCCGGGTGACCCTCAGTAACGCTCTCAGAGGTAAATAAATACTTATTTCTATTTGTTAAACTCATTTTTTTCTTTCCTCCAAAAATTTTTTATATGCTAAATATTTTCTTTCTAGAAAAATATTTGACTGTGAATAAATAAAATCAGCAAGTTTTTCTCCTCTTGTACAAGAATATTGTAAAATAAAAGTATTACCTTTCAGTTTTCTGATATTACAAGGAATTTTAGTAAAATTATGTGTTGCTTTAACAAAACTTTTACAAAAATCTTCTGAACCAGAAGCAATAGTGATTTCAAAATAAGGGCTTTTTTTTCTTTCAACATATCGAACATTACCATCTCCATCAATAATCCCTCTAATAAAATGTTTAAGATATTTATCAGGAAGAAAATCAGGAAATTGAACAATTAAAGACTTTTTAGGAAAAACCCCTAACATCATTAATCTTTTAGATAAGTTCTTGTTGTTTGCAATTAATCGATAAGAATTCGTTTTCTGAGAAAAAAGTAATGGTTTCGTACTAGACAATACTTTTCTCATTCTTTCTAAATGATCTTTATCTTTCGCAGAGGCAGTAATAGTTAGTGTTTGATATCCTTTCTTAGGGTTCCAAGAAATATTTCCATCTGCATAAATATAACCTAAAAGATAAACAGATTCTTCGGTAAGAGTATCAAAAAATTTATCATTTACTGTATGTTTCTTATGTTTAAACCCCAACTCTTCAGCCCAACGATTAATTGTTGTTTTACCAATGTTTAATTTTTTAGCAATTTCTCTTTGTGAAAGATTTCCAAGATTATCTTTAATAAAAGGTAGTAAGTTTCTTTTTTTATTATTTGAGATTATTTTTCCCATACTCCCTCCCCCAGATTGTGGAGAAAAAAATTCATTAAAAAAATACATGAATACCTCGTTTATAACACTTTTGGAGGATTTCACTTGTAAATAAATATTTATTTTTCATTTTTATTTTTCTCCATCTAAAGCAAATCCTGGTTTATAATTAGGATTCGGTTTTTCTCCATCATCAAAGAGAACATTTGCAACCACTTTACTTATTGAATCATGATCAGGATTATTTTGTGGTACACTTTGTAAAAGCACTTCACTCCTTAAATTATTAAGTTCTACTTCAGGCATTCTTCCTTTAACATAATCTAACGCTTTCCCATACCGATTATCTCCATCAAAAACATTAACTCCTGCTTCTCTTGCTGCAGTACAAACTGCTAAACTTAAAGTAAAATATTTAGAATCAACCTGTTCTCGATGATCAGTTCTCACAAAACTTCTAGCAAGATCCTCAAATCCACCACTTTCAATTGCAGAATTAACAGTATCATAAAGACCTAACATTTTTTTATTTTCTTCTCTCATATCAAAAACCTCCATTTGCTTTTTAACTCAATAACAACCCAAACCATATATAAAAGCTCTTGACAACAATATTCCAATAGGAATATTTATATACTAGTTATATTCTAAAGTATCTATGTTACAAGAACTAAATGAAATTAAACGAATCAGGAAAAAACACGGACTTAACCAGAAAGAATTAGCTGATTTAGCAAATGTTTCTCAATCTTTAATTGCTAAGATTGAAGCAAACAAAATTGAACCTTCTTTTTCAAATGCAAAAAAGATTTTTCAAGCTTTAGAAGAACTAAGAGAAAAAGAAGAACTGAAAGCAAAACAATTAATGAACAAAAAAGTTGTTTTTGCTCAATCAACTGACAAAATAAAAAATGTAATCCAAACCATGAAAAAGAAAGGCATTTCCCAAATGCCCGTAATGAACAAAAATAATATCTGCGGGTTACTAACAGAAGGAATCATCCTTAAAGGGATTACTAAAAGTCCAGAAAGAATAAATTCATTGAAAGTAGAAGAAATTATGGAAGATTCACCACCAATAATCTCTATTAAAACTGGAATGAAAACCATTTTAGAATTATTAAAAGATAATCAAATTGTTTTAGTCACAGAGAAAGGAGATGTAAAAGGAATAATTTCTAAAAGTGATCTCTTGGGAAAGATAGAATAATTAATCTTTAGTTGCTTGAAATGCTAGAATGTCTTCAGTACTTAATTTCTTACCTTTTTTCATCTTCTCTCTTACTTCAGCAGTTTTTTCTTTAACTTTAGTTTTAAAACTCTTCTCTTCTTCGTCTTTGAAAAGTTTACTTAAAACTGTTACTCTTGCTTGCAATTCATCAACTTCTTTTTTCAAAGTTTCATATTCAGTTCTCAATTTTGAATACTTTTCAGCTAAAGGTTGTTCTTCAGTTCTGAACTTTTTAATTTCCTCATAAAGCTTATTAATCATTTCATGTTTTTCTTGAGATTGTTCTGCTGATTCTTGAACGTTTTTATGTTTCTCTTCAGCTTTCTTTCTCATTTCTGAAAAATCTGTAGAAGCAGAATTAATCTCTTTCCAAACATTACCTAATTTTTCTAATTCTTTTACTTGTGATTTTAAATCTTTAATTTGTTTTCTTAATTCCTGTTCTTTAGAAAAAGCCATAACTTCCGTTTCAAGTTTAGTTTCCATCCCTTCAATTTGTCTTTTTAATTTGGAAGGGTCACCTTTAAAATCAGCTTTATCAAAAAGTTCTTGTTTCTTTTTATCAACTTCTTTTTTCTTGCCTGCTTTTTCTTTAACTGCTTTATTGAACTTTTCTCTTTGACCTTTAAACTCTTTTACTTTCTTAGTAAGTTGGTCACGTTCTTTCTTCAAAGAATTTATTTTATCTTTACGAGATTTATATTTATCTCTAAAAGATCTTAATTCACGATAAATTGTTTCTTTATCTCTATTAATAGAATTTAGTTTAGAACGAAAATTAGCCAACTCTTTTTTCTTTTGTCGGAATTCACTCCTAAGTTCATTTAAATCAGTATCTTCTCCAGGCATAACCATCACTTTTCTTCGTTGAGTAAAATTTAAAAAAAGGATAAATAAAATAAATTAAAAAAATTTATCCAAATAAAGCGCCTAAACCAGCAGCTGCAGATTCTTCAGCTTTCTTTTCTTCTTCTGCGGATTTTTCTTCTTTCTTTTCTTCTTTTGGTGCTTCTCCACTAACAGCAGGGGCAGCAGCAGCAACAGGTGCAGCTTGCACAGCTTTCTTAATTGCTTCTTCAATATCTACTCCTTGTAAAGCAGCAACTAAAGCTTTAACTCTTGCTTCATCAACAGTAACACCGGCAGCAGTTAAAACTGCTTTAACAGCGTCTTCATTAATTTCTTTTCCTGCTTTGTGTAAAAGCATCGCAGCGTAAATGTATTCCATTTTTTTATTCCTCCAAATAATTATTATTTCTCTTCGTTATCTCTTAAAGTTCCTTCTTTTTGAAGTTTACTTAAGAGTTCTTGAGCTTGATCTGTGCTAACATCTCCTTGTTTAGGATGAAAGTCAGTTTGAGATTGTTTTTCTTGTGTTGATACATCAAGTTCAATCTTCTCGTCAGGGATGTTTTCCATTGCTTTTTTTATTTCTTCTTCACTAGGCTTTTCTTCTGCTTTAGATTCTTCTGCAACAGCTTCTTCCTTCTTCTCTTCTTCTACAGGCTTCTCTTCAGCTTTAGGTTCCTCTACAGGAGTTTCAACAACAGGTTCTGCAACTGGTTCTTCAGCTTTAGGTTCCTCTACAGGAGTTTCAACAACAGGTTCTTCTACTACTGGTTCTTCAGCTTTTGGTTCTTCTACAACTGGTTCAGCAACTGGTTCTTCTACAGTAGCTTCTTCAACTTTAGGTTCCTCAACTTTTGGTTCTTCTACTACAGGTTCTTCAGTTTTAGGTTCCTCTGCTTTCTTAACCGGAGCAGCACCAACTTCAATACTTCCTGCATCTTTAACAGATACAGCTTGTGCTTCAGCTTTCGCTAAAATTTCTTCTTTAGTATCATCGTTGACAATATTCTGTTCAAGAGCAACTGTTTTTGCTTCTCGAGAAGCTTTCTGTAATAATAACGCAATAGTTTCAGCTGTTGGATAACCAGTATCCATTGCTAAATTCATTGCCCACTGAGCAGCTTGAGTAATGTTTTGCATATACTCTTCTTCATCAATATGAAGTTGTTTAGCACCGAAAATAGTTCCATTTTCCCAAACAGCAACTAAATCTAATCCCACTTCCATTGGTTGAATGTCTAATCTCTTTAACATTTCAGCCAAAGCAGCAGTAATTTCGTCGCCTTCTTTAGCAACAACAACATCATCAATAATTGTTAATTTTCCACCATCAACTTTAGTTTTAATACCAACTGCCCCTAATTCTGAAATAATTGGACCCGGAGCGAAACTTGTCGGACCAGCTTTAACAATAATATCATTTGGAGCAGTCTGACCAGCTTTTGCTGGTGCTGGAGATTTATTTTTTTGAAGTGTACCGTACAAAGTAAAAGGATTATCTTTACTTAAGATTAAAGCAGGCATCCCTTTAATTTTTTCAGTTAATTTATCAATACCTTCTAATTTTGAATCTTTAAGAGCAAGTTGAATTAATTTTTTCCTAGTCATTACAATCTGAACATCTTTCTTTCTCAATGTTGCCCGCATATTTTGCAACTGCTGAGCAGGAAGATTTTCCATATTAACCAAACCAACAATAGGATAAGATTGAATTTGTTTAATCAGATTTTGTACCAATTCTTTTTTCTTTGCGCTGACCATTATACTTTCACCGCCTTACTCATTGTTAACTTTAATAAAACAGATTTAATATTTTGCATTTCGTTAGGTACTTGTTTTAGTACAGCCTGATAAACAGTAAGAATATTATCAATAACCTCTTCTTCTTTCTGATCTTCTTTTCCAACCATACATTGTAAATTTGTAGCTTTTTTTGCCACTAATTTTACTGACTGGTTAAGTTTCTTAACTAAAACGTCAAGATTAGCGTTAGGAGGAACTACACATCCCAACTTTGGATTTGGCATTTTACCTTTCATTCCAAATACTTTACCAAATGCTTTAGCAACCTTTGGCATCAGTGGTGCCTGAGCAATAAAATAATCGT
The DNA here is from genome assembly GCA_018664115.1 of Candidatus Woesearchaeota archaeon. Classification (GTDB taxonomy): domain Archaea; phylum Nanobdellota; class Nanobdellia; order Woesearchaeales; family GW2011-AR9; genus JABJOX01. The sequence goes on along the minus strand of JABJOX010000002.1, from coordinate 14,660 downwards.
AAGATTCAGCTAATTTTTTCATTTCTTTTTTATCACTATATTTTGGAAAATCGTTTTCTTCAATTGTTAAATCACAAAATTTGTCTGCCTGTTCTTTCAAAGCTTGATCAACAAAAGCAGCAACTTTAACCTTTTTCCCAAAAGGAAAATGTAAACCTGCAAAGAAATCAACAGGATGCTGTTTAGTATCCAAGTTTTTAAGATTAATTATTAAGTCGTATGACTGAGAGAAATTTCTTTTCTTAGTTTGTTTCTTAAGTTCTTCTATAGCTTTTTTAATTTGCTCATTATCCATTTATTGACCTCCTACTATAACAGTAGTTTAACGGTATTTACTCTATTTTCCTAGGTTGTTTATAAAGATTTTGGTTATCTTTGTCTATACATTGATCTAGGATCAGAGAGAGGGGGCAGAGGCTTTGTTCTGTGATGTTCGATTGTAAAAGTTTCATAACATTTTGTTATTCCTTCTTCCATCGCTTCAATAGCATCTTGACTGGTATAAACATTCATTGCTTTTAACATTTCATACATTTTGATTTACCTCTTCACACTGTAATCAATCTTCTTCTTTCTTTCCTTTCCCTTCTTTCATTTCTTTAACAGTCTTCTTAAACGCTTCAACCTGTTTCTCAGAAAGATTATCAAACCTAATATAAGCCTGTTTAATGTTTCTTAAGAAAGAATTCTCTTCATAGAATTTCTGAGGAATATCAAAGAATTTCTTCATCTTTGGATCTTTAATCTCTTTCTCAATCTGTTTCATGTGACACTTGACACAAATAGGAAACTGTCTCGCTGAAAACATAATTACCCAATCTGTTTTACACATTGCACATTTCTGTTTAAATTTTGCTTTTGCCATGTTACTATTAATTATTGTATTGTTTATTAAAGTTATGTAAATAATTAAATCATAAAAGAAATCTTTGGTTCACTTACAGTAATCACACTTTCATAATTTTTGATTAAATCAGGAAACTTTTCACGAATCTCTTTCAATAATTGATTAAATATTTCAAAATCTTCAACTTCAGATTCAATCTCAAAGTCCCAAGGACCTAAACACCGAACAACATTAATTATTTTCTTTTCTTCTTTACAATAACTAATTAGTTCTTTTTCTCTTTTAATAGTATGGTTGTTAAAGTAAACAAAAGCTTTAGCAACAATTAAACCATAACGTTTTGCATCAACACCAATTTTATAATGAAGAATTAACCCTTTATTTTCTAATTGTTTTATTCTATAACGAACAATGTTTGAAGCAAGATTAGTTTTTTTTGCAATATCAATTATTGAAAGACGACAATTTGGCGCAATTGTTCTTAATATTTTCAAATCAGCGTCATCAACTTTAACAGAAGGAAAACCTAAACCAATTTCAGAACTTTGATATTGTTTTGAATGGGGTAAGAACCATCTTCTGCTTTGCTGATTAGTTCTAAGTGAGATAGTAACTGCTTTTGATAAAATAAATTCACTATATTTGTTTAAAAAATTTTCATAAAAATTTTTAGTAAAATCATAAGCATCTTTAACCCATATGGCAATAATTGCATCCCAACGACCACTACATAAAGCAATCCAATGAATTAATTTGTGATCAACCAAATACTGAATTATCTCTTTCTCTTTTTCTTTGGTCAGATTTTGAAACTGGATATACACTTTGTAAACATTAAAACCTAAACGATAAGTGTTTATTACTGGATAAAATTTAGAGACATAACCAGCATTAACAAGTTTGTTAATATGATAATTAACTACTTCTTTACTGGTTTTTATTTTTTTAGCAATACTAACATTACTTTGCCTAGAATTCTTATCTAATTCGTAAAGAATCTTTTTATCTCTTAAATCAATTTTCATGGCATTTTCTATCAAAATGACAATATTATATAAATATTTCTAAAATTGATAAGAAATAAGGTAATAAGTTTTATGTAAGATATTATTTAACAAAAAGTTAAAATGGGTTTAGGAATGATAATGTGTAATGAAATGACGACGAAAGTTGGATTAGAATATCCAAATTAATTAAAAATTTAGGTTCTAAAAAACATGGTAAACAACTTAAAAACAATTGAAGATAAGATTAAAGAATTGGAAAGTCAGATAGGAAAAAATCAAAACAGATTAGATGATTCTAGAGAAAAAATAAGATTATTAGAAAAAAACGATCGTCCAGCCATTTTTTGGAATATAGAAAAGGTTATACAAAACTTTAACTATGGTAGAATAATAGAACAAGACGGATTTCCTACAAAATGTTGGGGCATTTATGTTGTTAAAGACAGGAAAAAAGATGTACTTATTAGAGAATGGGATGGAAACAGCATCATATTAAAACATTATTTATTCAAAAAAGTTTTTCCCGGCTTAGTTAATAGCTTAAACTCAGCAAAAAGAAAAGAACTAACCATATTGAGTGGGTTTATTATTGGTAAAAAATACTCTTTCCAAACAGAAAGAAGTATTCTTTATGATGCCAAAATCCCAGAAGTAAGAATTATAAAAAAATCTGAAAAAAAGAGAATGAAAAAGAGAGATAATTTAGAAGAAAAATTAATTAATGAACAACGAAATGAAATAGACGAAGATAATAGATTATTAAATTCATCTCAATACCAAAGAGGATACTTAAACCTAATAGCAAGAACAGCTCAAGAAAACATTCAAATAAAAAAGTCAAATGGGACTTCTCTCGAAACAAAACCATTTTATAGTATGTGGATTGAGAATTCTCCAATATTACTTTATTCAGAAGAAAATTTCCATTATCTTTCCACTAATAGAAAAGATGAACCTTTCGAAATTAACTTAGCTAATCAATTAACTCGAAGAAGACTTCTTAAAGCAGTTGACGACGCTAAAGAAAGAGTATCATTTAACGAGGGTGATTTAATTACATATAGTGGTATCCCGATTGTTGGAGATAATGCAATTTATGCTTCAGAAATATTTCAGAAGGTTTTTACAGGCATAAAAATTCTTCCAAGACCAGAAGAACCACAAGGATATCAGGAAAAAGTTGAAAATGGAAAAAATGAAGCTGAGATAGTTTATAGACATTGGGGACAAATTTATCTTTCTAAATTAGGTCCAGAAGATGTGAATCAAGGAGAAATATTAGGAAGCGGAGGGTCATATAAAGCATTTTTATTCTTTAGGAATAAATTGGTTGTAGAGTTTGACCAAGAAGATAGAGCAACTTATCTTTTTGACCCCGAATCATTTAATGAATTAAGAATGGCAAACCGTTCTAAACTAATTTCTGAAAATCCAGAAGGGTTCTATGGAAGAGTGATCCATCATGAGAATAGAGAACTTTGGAAAGAACAAGTCGAAGATTTTTTAACTAGATAATTCCCTCAATCAAGAAATAAATTTCAACCAAACACTTTCTTAAAGAAATTCTTATACGGCTTCTCTTCTTTCAATTGTTTCAAAGCTTCTTTAATTTTCTTCGTAACTTTCTTAGGAACAGAAATCTGTACTTTAACATACTGATCTCCTGAACCCTGATGTTGCAAATGAGGAATACCTTTCTCTTTCATTCGGAACAAAGTTTCTGAATCTGTACCAACAGGAATTTTCAAAGTAGCTTTCCCAGTAATTGTTGGCACATCAATCTCATCACCAAGAACTGCTTGAGTATAAGATATAGGAACGGTAATAAACAAATCATCTCCACGCCTTTCAAAGAATTTGTGTTCTTTCACATGCACTTCTACAAACAGATCTCCAGAAGGGCCATTAACAGAACCTACTTCCCCTTCACCAGAAACTCTTAACCGCATCCCATCATCAACACCTTCTGGAATAGAAATTTCAAGTTTCTTTTTCTTTCTCTCTAAACCTTCACCAGCACAATCTTTACAAGAATCTTCAGGTAATTCTCCTTTACCATGACAATATGGACAAGGACCAGTTTGTTGAAATAATCCGAAAGGTGTTCTCTGCGTTCTTTTCACATGACCAGAACCTTGACAATGATGACAACTCTTAAACTTAGTCGCCCCTTTACCTTCACATTTTTGACAATGTTCTAACTTATTTAATTCTAAATCTTGTTTTGTTCCTGTAGCCGCTTCTTCCAAAGTAATTTCTGTTTTGTATAATAAATCGTTTCCTCTTCTAGCCCTAGTTCCTCTTCTACCTGAACCACCAAATAACTGATCAAAAATATCGTCAAAATTACCAAAAGAACCGCCACGAAATTGTGACATAATATCAGAATAATCAAAACCTTGATGACCAGCACCGCCCATTCCACCAGAGAAAGCACCTGAACCAAACTGATCGTACTGTTGACGTTTTTTATCATCCCCTAAAATAGAAACAGCTTCATTAATTTCTTTAAACTTTTCTTCATACTCTACTTTTTTATCTTCGGGAGCACGGTCAGGATGATATTTCAGAGCTAATTTCTTAAACGCTTTCTTGATCTCCTCTTTAGTTGCACTCTTCTCAACTCCCAATAATTTATAATAATCTTTCTCAGCCATTTTCTACTCTTTCTACAAGTTCTTCTGCAGGAAATCCCAGTTTATCAAAGATTTCTTTTTCAATTTCTTTGTATTTTGCAACAACTCTTTCACTTTCCTCTTTATCATGCGGACCATACTTTTCTTTAAGATAAACAAACCTTTCTTCTAAAGTTACAACATTAGTCATTGCAATTTTATCTGCATAATTTAACAATATCGCTTCTTTACTCAAATCAAATTTAAAAATTTGTTTTATAGCATGATTGCCAACAACTTCTGCCAACTCAGAATAATCTTTTAAGATTTCAGCACCAATTTGAGCATGCAAATAATCTATAGGAAATTTCTTTCTTTCTTCTTCCCAAAAATCAAAGTTTTCTTCAGGAACTGGATCCCAACCGAACTTTTCTGCTTTTCCTTGTTCCAATCTTTTAAAAGTTAAAGGCTTACCAATATCGTGTAATTCTGCTGCTATCCCCAACAATTCAAGATTATAATTTTCTCCTTTTTTATTGAGTTCCGTAGCTAAATATAAAACAACTTTCTTTACAGCTTGAACATGTTTAAGTACATGCCCAGGGGTACGATAATACTTATGTAATTGTACAATCTCTTCTTCAGTAGGCAATTTCATAATTATAAAAAAATAAAAAACAAATAGATTATAAACCTATTCTTTCTTTTTTGTTTCTTCTTCTTTCTTCTCAGTAAACTCAGCATCAACTACTTTCTCGCCGTTCTTACCATTCTCTGGTTTATCTTCAGATTTAGCTTCTCCAGCTTCAGCTTGTTGCTTCTCTGCCGCTTCCTGATAAACTTTAGCACCGATTTCTTGAACAATCTTATTCAACTCTTCAATCTTAGGATTGATAACTTCTGGATCGCCAGATTTACGAGCTTCTTCAACTTCTGCAACTTTATCTTCAATCTTTTTCTTAGTTGCATCATCAATCTTATCTTTGAATTCTTCAAGAGCTTTCTTAGTTTGGAAAACAACAGATTCAGCATTATTCTCTGCTTCAATCTTAGCTTTCTTTTTCTCATCTTCAGCAGCATTCTTTTCAGCTTCTTCTCTCATTTTAGAAACTTCATCTTTGTTCAAGTTTCCAGAACCAGTAATTTTAATTTCTTGCTGTTTCCCTGTACCAAGATCTTTAGCTGAAACGTTAACAATTCCGTTAGCATCAATATCAAAAGTAACTTCTACTTGTGGAATTCCACGTGGTGCAGGAGGAATACCCATCAAATCAAATTGCCCTAAATTCTTATTGTCATTGAACATTGGTCTTTCTCCTTGTCCAACACGAATTGTTACCGCTGTTTGATTATCAGCTGCAGTACTGAAAATCTGGGATTTCCGTGTAGGAATAGTGCTGTTTCTCTCAATTAATTGAGTAAACACTCCGCCCAGAGTTTCAATACCGAGTGATAGAGGTGTGACATCTAATAATAATACGTCTTTAACATCTCCTGCTAAAACTCCTGCTTGAATTGCTGCTCCTAAAGCAACTGCTTCGTCAGGGTTAACAGATTTGTCTCCGTCTTTAGCAGTAATATTCTTAACTAACTCTTGCACTGATGGAATTCTTGTTGAACCACCAACAAAAATTACTTTGTCTAACTTATCAACAGAAATATCTGCATCTTTCAAAGCATTCTTAGTAGGAACTTCTAACCTTTTCAAAACATCAGAAATTAATTCTTCAAATTGTGCTTTAGTTAAATCTTCTTTAATATGTTTAGGACCATTTTGATCAGCAGTAACGAAAGGAATGCTGATTTCTACTTTAGCTTTTGTCGATAATTCAATCTTAGCTTTCTCTGCCGCTTCTTTCAATCTTTGAATTGCAGTTGGATCGCTACTCAAATCGATACCAGTAGACTTTTTGAAATTGTCCATTAAATGATTCATGATCAATTCATCAATATCATCTCCACCTAACATATTATCTCCGTTAGTAGATTTAACTTCGAAAACTCCGTCTCCTAATTCTAAAACAGAAACGTCAAAAGTTCCACCACCAAAATCAAATACTAAAATGGTGTGAGTCTGATCTTGTTTGTCTAAACCATAAGATAATGCAGCTGCAGTTGGTTCGTTAACAATTCTAAGAACATTCAAACCAGCAATTTCTCCAGCATTCTTTGTTGCTTGTCTTTGTGAATCGTTAAAGTAAGCAGGAACAGTAATAACTGCGTTTTGTACTGGTTGTCCTAAATAAGCTTCTGCGTCACGTTTCATTTTCTGTAAAATCATTGCAGAAAGTTCTTCGGGAGTATATCCTTTACCATCAACTTCAATCTTTTCATTACTACCCATTTTTCTTTTAACAGATCTAATAGTGTGTAATGGATCAACAATCGCTTGGTTTCTTGCAATTTGTCCAACAATAACTTCTCCATCTTTAATGTGAATCACACTAGGAGTTGTTCTTGTTCCTTCTGCGTTAGTAATTATAGTTGGTTTCCCACCTTCAAGAACTGCCATTGCAGAAAAAGTTGTACCTAAATCAATTCCAATTGTTGCTCCAGTTATATTTTCATTTGTCATTTTATTTTTCCTCATTAATTATTATTTTTTACATTCAAGATTTAATTACGAAATTTGGACGTATCTTTCTCTTCCACAAGATTTCCTTCTTCATTCCAATACTTAGATGAAATTAATTTACCATTAACATACTTCTCTTCAGATTGTAACTGGCCATTTTGAAACCATTCTTTACGTACTCCGTCAAACTCACCATTTAAGTAAGTAGTTTCATCTGTTAATTGACCATCTGAAAACCATTCTTGATGGGGCCCTTCTGGTTTTCCATCCACAAAGTTACCTTCTGTTTCTAACTGCCCATTGTTATGCCATTGTTGTTGCTTACCATTAAGTTGTCCATTTGCAAATATCAGTTCTGCTTTTTTCTCTCCAGCCTCAAACCAATGGGATTCTTTTCCTTCTCTGCCACCATTAAGATAATTTTCTTCACACATTAATTTCCCATTATCAAACCAAGTGTATTGTTTTCCCTCTAACACATTATTCTTCATATGCCAAAGAAAATAAAGTTGCCCATTAGGATATTGCATAATAATATAGACTTCAGGATGACTAGAAAACTCTGTCAAAAGATGTTTCCTTGCCTTGTCTTCAAATGATTGAGGTAACTCAGCGATATGTTCACGAACTAAAAGAGAGTAAGGTTCTGGGAAATATTCCATATAGTCAACATTTTCAAAATAACTACTTTCTTTCTTTTCTTTTTCAACTACAGGAATAGTTTCATTAAGTTCAATATCTTTTTCTTTCAATAATTTCTTAATTTGTTCTTGATCTACCATTTTTATATTTCCTCGCTATTATTATTTTTTACATTCCTTGTCTTCTTTGCAAATGCCAGAAGAGATCTTTACTTTAGCATGTCGAATTACTTTATCATTTAGAATAAATCCTTTTTGTAATTCCTCTACAATTGTATTCTCAGGTAAATCAGAATCAACTTTCATTAACGCTTCATGAAAGTAAGGATCGAATTTCTTTTTCTCAGTTACCATTGATTGAACATTATTATTTTCTAAGAAACTAAATAATTGTGAATAAATTAATTCTACTCCTTTGATAAAATCTTCAGGATTACTATTAGTATCTGCTGATTTCAAAGCAAGATTAAAATTATCAACTACTGGCAATAATTTGAAAATTAAATTTTTATTTGCCAATTCTTTCATTTCTATAAAACGTTTATCAACTTGTTTCCTATAATTTTCAAACTCTGCTTGTTTTCTTTGTAAAAGATTCCTCATTTCTAACAATTCGTTTTTAGGTTCTTGTTTTTCTTCAGTCCCGTTTTCTTTTTGTTTTTCTTCATCCATTTTTTATTGAACCTCAAATTCTTTTTTTCTGTTTTCCATTTCTTTATCAAATATTTCTTGCCCAGTTTTAGTGTAAAACTGGTTTGATTTTTTTCGATAATTATATCCTTCTTCAGGAGTATTCCCATAATGTTTCAAATCACTATAGAACTGCTCACTAAAAGCATCAGATAAAGCATCAGCATCAACTAAAAGTTGTTTGCCTGCATCAATTAAATTTTCTTGAAATTTATGAGCAACAATAATTCCCATAATTCTTTTAATATCACTTTCATTATAACCCGCTTCTAATAATACTTTTTCAACAATTGGAGGAGCACATTCAATGTGTAATTTCATCCCTTCAAGTCTTTCTTCACGCTGATCACTTTTCTGAAGATTTACAGGAACGTCTGCCCAACCAACATCATGTAATATTGCTGCTGGAATTAAAATATCTTCATTACCTTGCTCTTTTTCTAATAATAACTCCATGGCTTTAACAACGCCTTGAGTATGAATTACAAAATCTTTCTTTGCCCCTTGTTTCAAATAGGGTAAGGCAAGTTCCAAAATTTTTTCAAATTTTTCTTTCATTTTAATTGTCTCTTGGTCAACTTTAAGTCAACGTAGAGTACTTAGAACGCATCTAGTATATAAAGTTTTTGGAAAATATTTATATATCTGAAAAGAATTCTTGTTTTATGAGCCAAAAAGTAACCATCATCAGAATTAGAAAAATTGCCTCTCCAAACATTAATCAAGAATTACAGTGGATGGGGAATTCTTTAGGTTTGTTTAATGTCAGAGATAGAGATAGTAGTTGCTTCCGAGTCTTTATTACATTAGTAAGAAGAGCCAGACAAAACAAACACGCTACTTCTGATGAAATTGCTGAAAAATTAAATCTCTCTCGAGGAACAGTCGTCCACCATTTAGCTAAATTAATGGAGTCGGGAATTGTTTTGCGAGAAAAAGAAGGCTATATTCTTCGTGAAAGCAATATGCAGGATCTGATTAAAGACTTACACCATGATATGGAACGAATGTTCTCTGAGTTAAAAGACGTCGCCAAAGAGATTGATCTGAAGCTAGGTTAAAGTTCTTATTTAGAAAGTAGATATAACGATGTTAAGTTTCAGAGGGTTTATCAAATAACGAGCTCATTGTCTTTTTGAAATAATTAAAGGTTTTGTATTGAAATGATTGAAAACCAAACTCATTTCCAGCAGTAACATTTTTCTCGATGTCGTCCCAGAAAACAACATCTTCTTTTTTAAAATGATATTTTTGTTTTATTTCTTTATAGATAAAAGAGAAAAATTCTTGTTGTGGTTTTTTAGATTTTGCATCAGCGGAGGAAATAATTTCATGAAATACTTCATTAAATTTCATTTTTTTAGTCATAAATTTTGTCCTATATTTTTCTTGATTGGTTGCTAAAATTGTTTTGATATTTTGGCCATGAAGTTTTTTGATATAACTAATCATCTTCGCATTAGGTCTATCTTCAGTTTTAAACCAAAATTCTAGAAATTCATCTGCTGATTTTTTCCAGCCCCATTCTTTCAAATGCGGTTGAATTTCTTTTTTAAGATCTTTTTTACCAATCAAGCAATCATTGAATTTTTCATTAAAGAAGGGTTGAACTTTTTCATGTGAGATACCATACTTTTTTTCAAGTTTAACGGTGAAATATTCAAAATTTATGACTACCCCGTCAGCGTCAAAAACCACACATTTTACTGCCATTTTAGAAATGAGTCAGTACTAGATTAAAAATCTTTCTCCCTAACATCAATTACAAGATTAACAAAGTTATGTTTCAGAGAGTTTACCTTAGATTGTAGCACGTAAGTGAATATATCCCAAAAATTTTAAATAGCAATAAATTCTTCTGATTATTATGGCTTATAAAATTAGAGTTATAAAAAGTGGTAAAATTTATCCAAATAAACTAACTGTTTTGAAAGGATTATTTTGCAAAGAAATATTTTCTATGGAGGTTGGTTTGAATCCCGATTTAACATCACTATTTGAAAAACAATTTTTTATCAAATTGGTTGAGGGGCATCCAGAATATAATGATATTTCTAGAGAAGGGATAAGTTTTATTCAGTTGGATCTTGAAACTTATGATAAATTAAAGAAAGCCAAAGATTATCTTTTGATGCATGATCTTTTTAAGAAAAATATTAAGAAATTTCTTGAAAAGTTGGCCGAGAATACGTTTGATAACGTAAAAGTAGCATACTTTGGAGTTAAAGCTGGTCGTATTGGCATCCCTGGAAAACATGTCTTAACAATAAATGGGTTTGGAAAAATACGTTTCAGAACAACGGGTCTTCATGGTATTATTAAAGAAGAAACTAACATTCGGAAAAAGTCCGGTGGTTGCGTAAGAATGAGAGGGGAAGATATCCTTAAACTTAATGAATATGTTGAAGTAGGCAAAACCATTTTAAAGATAACAACAGAATAGTTTTGCAAAGAGCCGGCACAGTATGAAGCAAATTGGCTATTTACTTTTTTTAAATCATAAAGATGTTATATCCAAACTATCAAAAATTTAAACAATAGAAAGATATCCCATGATAAATATCAAATACCATAAACAAATCTGAGTTAATGATGACTTAAAAGAAAACATTATAAAGTAAAAAACATTCTCTTTTACTATGCATCAAATAAGTAAAGCAAAACCAAATGATTTTGAAGAAATATTTGATTTATTAAAGCAATTATTCTTAAAAAACAAAATATCTAAGAAAAAAACTAAAGAAATATTTCTAAACGAACTAAAAACAAAAAATTCTACGAAATTAGTCTTAAAAGATAAAAAAAAGACCATAGGATATGGAGCAATTAAATTTAGAAATGACATCCAAACCCAAGGAAAAATAGGGTATTTATCCGAATTGATAATTGATGAATCAAGAAGAGGAAAAGGATTAGGAACAAAATTATTAAAAGAAATTATGAAAGAAGCAAAAAAAATGAAATGTAAAGAAATTCATTTCCCGTCAACATTCAAAAGAAAAAAAGCACATGAATTTTATAACACACTTGGTTTTAATAAAACCGCTTATTTTTTCTGGAAAAAACTTTAAATCTCCAGCATCTTCTCTACAACTGGATTTCCTAAATTAATTTTATACAGCGATGCACCGCCAAGTGTTCTCGTCGAAATAACCAGCTTATTCTTTTCCAAATTGGGCCAAAGTTTCTTCAAAGTCTGGAAATTAACTTTCGCTTCTTTAGCGATTTCTGTGATAGGATAATCAAACTCCGAAGAAATAAGAAAATCAAGTATTCTTACCTGTGGATAGTCTCCAAACGTCTTAATGAGTGTTGATTTAGTCATCTAGTTACATAAAACATAACTACTATTTATACTTTCTGTTGTTGTTGGCGTTGTTTATTACAATTAAGATAATTTTTTCTTTATAGAAATTCCAAAGAAGACCAAATAAGTAAACCCATAGTTGAATTAAATTTATAAATTAACAGAATTCCAAGTAAATTATGGATTATAAAAAAGCAATCAACACCACTAAAAAAGCATTGTCAGAAACATGTATAGGAATAGGCGATGGAATCTCTCACTTATACATAACCCCCACTTATTTTAAGAAATTAACAAAAGGAAGAAGAAAAAGCCCTTGGGAAAAATTTGATAATGATAATAATTATTTCAAAGATGAAAGTTATTTTAAAGGAAAAGAAAATATTTTCTCGATTGCAAGTGTATTGGGCAATCTTGGAATGAACGCCATAATGGTCAATGGATTAATAGATAAAGTAAGTAAAGAAGATATAGGAATAGCAGCAGGGACGATATTTACAGTATATATAGCAACAAACACAGCCAGCTTAATTTATGAGGCTAGTAAAGGAGCAATAAAAGCAAGTACCAAATTTATAGAAAAAACAAGAGAAACACATCGGACAAGTATTGAAGATAAATTCTAAACATTCTTGATCATAAAACTAAGAGCACTATTTCCCGCAGTAGAAACTAATAATACAATCACTCCCGCAATCAATACTCCAATCACTGCCGCCATAAAAAAATCTCTTTTTCTAAAGCCAAGCAAGTAAGCAGCAAGTGCTCCTGAATAAACCCCACTACCAGGAAGAGGAACACCAATAAACAACGCTAAACCTAAAACCCCATACTTCTCAACGTACTTGTGAACTCTTTTCTGCGTCCGAATAACAATCTTTTGATAAATCCGATCAATAAATTTAATCTTGGTAAATAAGCCTACAAAATTATCTAAAATAAAGTAAACTATTGGCGCTAAAACAATATTAGTAATTACACAAACTAAAAATATGGTTAACAGAGAAAGTTCTGTCTTAAATACACCATAAGGAATAGAAGCCCTTAATTCTAAGAAGGGTAATAAAGTAATCCAAATTAAATTTAATATTTCATTCATTAAGAAAAAGAAATTTTCACTCTATTTAAACTTTTATCCAAAATAAAGACGCAAGTGATTTATTTGGATCCCAAAAATATATTGGTTTAATGTATTTTTGTGATCTTGTTGTGACAATAAGGACAGAAGATCCCTTTCAATCCAGAAAACATAAATGTAACAAATTTATACTTACAATAAGGACATTCTAGATTTTTTTTATTAATGGTACTCACCCAGATTGTCAAGAGAAAACTGGTTTATAAATTTTTCCAATCAATTTTAAATTTATTTGCAGAAATCATATCAGAAAGAAGAAAAAAAGAAAAAGAAAAAAACAAACCTCTAATCAGAAGCAAGCTTCCATACAGCTTTCATACCAACAATAATTGCTCCAGGTACAACGAAAACTACAATGTTACTTAACGAAGATCTGATACAAAAACCCACTTTTGGAATTAATGCCAAATTAACAATTCCTGCTAAGATTAAAGCTGTAGCTGCAATTAAGAAAGGTTTCGTTTCCTTTGTCGTCAGATTAAATAGTCCAACAATAAATCCTAAGATTGCTAAAGTAGTTACTAAAATTACTGGGTCAATTAAATTTCCCCCAACACATGCACCATGAATAAAAAGTTGATGCCAATTTCCCATAATAATGGATATAACTATACCCGCAAAGAATGTATAATGAGCAATACGATGTAATCCATAATCAACCATCTTACTCCAAGTGCCTTTTTTCCTCTTTTTTGCCATTTTAAATATCACCTCTTTAATGATATCTTTAATAAATTAATTTAGTATATAAATTATTCGTTTTTTAATGGTTAATTTTATAATAAAAACAAACATTTCTTTACTATGATAAAATTTTCATTAGCTAAATGTAAAACAAAAGCTGCCCACTCTGCTAAACTATTGCAGAAAGGCAAACTAGATTTATCTAAAATAAAAAAAAAATATGAATTAATTATGGAAACACCAATTCTTTTAGTTATTAAAACTAAAGCTGGCGAAACAATTGTCCATAGTCATGGCGAGATTCTTTTCAAAAAGTGCACGGACATGAATCTTATGGAACAGTTAGCTAAAGAAATATATAAAACAGGTTTAGAAAAATGAGAACAGTTGTTAAAATTGCTTTGATAAATAAAGAAAATAAAGTTTTATTAAATTTACGCGACAGAGATCATCCTGAAAATCCTCATTTATGGGCATTTCTGGGAGGGGGAGTTGATAATAATGAAACTGAAGAAGAAGCACTTCTCCGAGAAATTAAAGAAGAAATTGATTACGAATTAAAAGATTATAAAAAAATAAAAGAATTATTTATAGAAAAATTAGGAAAAAGAGTATTTTATGAGGGTAAAATTGAGGTTGATATTGATAAATTAATTTTAAGAGAAGGAGAAAAAATAAAATTTTTCACTTACGAAGAAACAAAATCAATAAAAATCAACCCATTACATTTAGAAATTCTTAAAGAGATATATGAAGAAAAATGAGCGCCCCCGGAGCGATTTGAACACTCGATCCGTCGGTTACTTGCCAAACTCGTTTAGGAAGTCCCGAACAAAGTAAGGATAACAGCCGACTGCTATAGCCAGACTAAGCCACAGGGGCACAAATTGATTAAATAAGCAGTTGATTTATAAATATTTTGGAGAAAAACTATTCCCCACAATATCCAAAAAATTTTAGAAGATTTTTTATATATTTCTTAAAATATTATACTCATGCAAATATCTAACAACATTGAAGCTATAGACTTAGCATTATGGATAAAAGATAAACGAATCTTGATAGTTAGCGATATCCATCTTGGCCTAGAAGAATCAATGCATTTGAAAGGGATTATGGTCCCAAAACAACAATCAGAACTAATCATTCAATCATT
>JABJOX010000056.1 GCA_018664115.1 Candidatus Woesearchaeota archaeon | reverse complement strand
TCAGGGATTATTGTTACTTCTTCATCTTTAGCAAGAAATTGTGCAAACTGTGCTTTATTTTCTTTAATGTACTTAACTAACTCAGTTTTACCTGCACAGACATTTCCAGCAATTAAAGTTGTGTGTTTAGCCATTTTATATCTAATTTAATTTTTTCTTCTCTGTTTAAATCTTCCATTGTTTTGTTAACAATTCCTTCAATCCAAGAAGTTCTGTTTGGATCATTAGGTTCTGGTTTTGAATGTTCTACTAATTGTTCACTAAAATATTCTTTTAGAAAATTTAATGTGTCTTTTTCCATATCTAGCTGGAATTGTTTATCTAAATCTCTTGTTCCGGCACCTACACTAATTTCTCTATCAATTACTGGGAGATAATGGATCCTATCATAAGGAAACTTTTTATGATGGTCTAAAATCATGTTTAAAGTTTCTTGGTCTGGTCCAACATTATGTTCGAGGTAACAATAATTTGCTGGTCCCCTATCACAGGCAATAACTTGGTAATTTGGACCTGTTTTTCTGTAATCAGTAAATCTTAACTCTTCTGCAAATTGTCTGTGTAAAATATAACGTTGTGCTGCTAGATTTGTTTCTCGATTTATTGGTAAACCTCTCTCACTTGCTTCTGTTGACATTTCTTCTAAGTAAATCGCATTAACGCCAACAATTCCTAGAATTCCTGCAACAATTTTGGCAATGGAACTTTTTCCTATATGATGAGCACCATCAAAAGCTATTTTATACACCATCTTTTTTTCAAGGTTTGTTATATTGGACCTATTAAAAAGGATTGTTGTGGTGGGAGTTATATTTTCAATCGTTATATTTATAATAAAACAAGTAATTAATGATATCATGAACATTACAATACTTGATTGTTACACCGATGAAGCTTCAGGATTAGGTGTACCTCCGTATTTAGGTACTTATCCCAGATATTTATACGGGAAGTTTGTTTCTGAAAAGAACAAAGTTACTTATCTTACTATTGATGATTTGCGTTTATGGAAACAGTTGAAGAACGTCAAGAAAGAAACTGAACTACATCAAAAAACAAATATTTTTGTTCATAATCTAACTAAAAATTCTGCTGAGGAAGTTCTTGGTAAGACTGATTTACTTGTTGTTGTTCTTGGAGTACATGTTCCAGGAAAATATCTTACTGCTATGCCAGGAACATTGAAAGAAGTTATTCCAATGTTAAAAGATGTTAAGTGTGAAAAGATTCTTACTGGTCCGGCAGTTTTTGGAACACAATTAGAAGGTGGTAAGTTTGCTGAAAAAATGGATTTAAGTTTATTTACAGAAACTAAAGATTATAATTTTTCTTTTAATGAACTGGAAAATTTTTCTAATGTTAGTGCGGAGATATTAAAACAAATTCCTGACAAGCGAGTGATTGAAATTGAAACTTCTCGTGGTTGCAAGTTTGGCAAGTGCAGTTTTTGTACTGAAGCGATGAAATGTAAATTTGTTAACAGAAAGATGGAAGATGTTTTAGATGAAATTGTCGCTTATTATGAAAAGGGTGCTCGTCATTTCCGGATTGGGAAGCAAGCAGATTTTTATGCGATTGATCGGCCGGTTGAGTTATTAGAAAAGATTAACAAAAAATGTCCGAAGATTGAAGTTTTACATATTGATAATGTTAATCCTAATTCTGTTGTTAGTAAAGATGGTGAAGTTATAACAAAAGCCATAGTTAAATATTGTACTTCCGGAAACATTGCTGCTTTTGGGATTGAATCGTTTGATGAAGATGTTGTCAAAGCGAACCGAATGAACACTACTCCAGCTGTAGCGATGAAAGCGATTGAAATAATCAACAAGTATGGTGCTGTTCGGGGCGAGAATGGAATGCCTGCTTTTTTGCCTGGTTTGAATTTGATTTTTGGTTTGTTGGGTGAGAGGAAAACAACTCATCAGACGAACATGGAAGCGTTACAAAAGATCTTTGATTCGGGATTGATGTTACGGCGGATAAATCTACGACAAGTTGTTGTCATGCCAGGAACTTATTTAGAAGAGCATGGTGGTAATAAATTTTTGCGAAAGAATAAGAAATATTATTGGAAATGGCGAAATGAAATTCGGCAGAAGATTGATTTGCCGATGTTACAAAGAGTTGTTCCTGTTGGGACTATTTTGAAAGAAGTTTATACGGAAATTTATGATGGAAAAACCACATTCTGTCGACAGATGGGAACGTATCCATTAATTATTGGTGTGAAAGGTCGGATTCCATTAAATAAGAAGATTAAAGTTAAGATTGTTTCGCACATGTTAAGAAGTTTAGTTGGCGAAGTTGTTGAATAAAGTTATTTTTTAATAAACAAAAGGAATTAGTTTCTTAGTGTGCCTCATATAATCTTCATAACGTTCTTTAGTTTTCTTCTTTAAATAATATTCTTCACGATGAATTCTAATCAGTACTGTTGGAAGAATTAAAACTAATGTAGAAATGATTCCTAAAATTGATGAGAACACTCCAGCAAGTCCGATAAACATTAATAGTATGGAAGTATACATTGGATGTCGAACATATTTGTACAATCCTTTTTGGACAACTTCATGATCTTCTCTGATTTTAATATGGATGCTAAAGAATCTTCTTAACCAAATTTTACATAATATTCTGATTATAATTCCGGCAACTAGAATTAGTCCGAAAATAATTTCATGATTAAATGTTAAAACTTTGAAATAAAAGTGGTCTAAGAAAGTGATGGCTACTGTTATTAAATAAGCAAATAGGAACAACCAAAAGGTTAACCATTCTTTAGGTTTATATTTCATACCTTAAATGTTATTTGTGGAGTTTTTAAATTTAATTGTTTTTGATTACTTTCTAAGAATCATAAAACTTAAAAACAGTTTATCTTCAAATCCAATTATGGATATAACTCAAATCTTGGGATGGGCAGCAACTATTTTATTCAGTATCATGCTTATTCCCCAGATTATTAAAACTATTAAATCAAGAGATACTAAAGGGGTTAGTTTGTTATTATTTATTACTTATTTAGTTGCAAACATTATTGCTTTAATTTACGCTTATTTGATTGCTGAACAACCATTGATTTTTAAATATTTTATTGGAATTATCACAGCTGAGATTTATATCATTGTCTTTATTTGGTATTATCGGAAAAACAAATGAATAAGATTTTTAAATAACTTTACTTTCTGATATTCTATTGGGGCCGTAGTGTAGCTTGGAAAAGCTTTTTGCTTTGAGCCATATCACCCACGGCTGGGGGTCGTGGAACCGGGGTTCAAACAGTTCTTTCGCCAACTGGGAGCGAGAAGCGGCGTGCGCTTACGTTGTTCGCTTAGCCCCTTGCGAGAGAAGTTGAAAGTCCTCGCGGCCCCATATTTTTAAATAGATGTTGTTAATAAAATGAATAGAAGAAAATTTTTAAAAAGATGCGGTTTTGGGGTATTAACAGGAGCAATAATAGGAAGTTCAATACATCTTTACCTAAATGATGAAAAAATGAAACGTGCACCAAAAAGAAATGGAAAAATAATTGCAGACTTACATACTCATCCAGCTAATTATAAAAATGATCAAGTTACTTTAGATATGCTTTGTTCTCCGGGAATTGTGGGGTTGTCTTTTATTAATCATGGGAGAAAAAATGGGATTTTAACTTATGAAAATACTTTGAAAAGATTCTTAGGATTAGTTGAAGAAATTGATGAAAATAAATTAGCGAGAGTCAAAGGTACATCGGGGTATTTTGCAAGAACGCAAGAGATTACAGGAGATACATTTCATATTTTGGCAGTGGGTTGTGAGGGAGAATATTTGCCTAACTATACGGATGCTCGTCAAACAGTTGAAGAAATTCATAAAAAAAATGGGGTGGCAATACTTGATCATCCTTACGTTACTCCTAATCATGGAGCAAAAGTGATAAAATATCGACTTCTTAACAAGGAAGAAGAAAAGGTTGCTAAAGAATTATGTGAAATGGTTGATGAAGTAGAAATCTTTAATGCTCAAAATATTAATCCCACTTTTGGTATAATTGTTCCTAACATGAAAAAAGCAAATGAACGAGCAGAAGTATTAATTAAAGATTATGGATTCAAAGGCATCGTGGCTAGTGATACTCATTTTAGATTAGAGCAAGCAAAAGTTTGTGGGATTTATGTTGATGAAAAAGAGTTGTCAATAGAAAGATTAAAAGAAGATATTAAAACTGGAAATTTTGATAATTCTTACAGAAGATATGTTAGCAAGATGAGTTTTGGATTAGGAATGTTTGTTGGTTGATTTACTTAATCATTCTTTTAACTTTTTCAACTAATTTTGGTTCAATATAATGGCCAACAGTAACAGAAGAACTTTCTTTCCAAAGATGATCTTTCTTATCGAATTTTTTATGTCCTAAAGAAGCAGCGATTTCTAAATATAACTTATTGATTTCTGTTTTATTAAGTTTCTTTTTTCCCTTAATAAAATTTTTAACTTTAGTTGTTGCATAATGCGATCTAACAATATGAGGGTAAAATTCTTGACCACAATATCTTTTGAAAGCTATCTTGAAATCTTTTTCTGGTAAAGGCTTTCCACTATTAGAAACAAACACAAAATCGTTTGCTTTTAAAGAAGATAAATGTTTTTTTATTCTTTTTACATATTGTTCTGGAAACTTCTTTTTGATATCTTGCGGAACACCATCTTTACCCACATATTTAAATTGGATTTCGTTGCCTTTAATTTTAATATTTTTTTTCTTTAGTGTTGTTAGACCTTTATGGTTATGCAACTTATAATAAATTTCATTACCAATTCGCATTCTTGTTCTTAACAATGTGTACATTGGTAATGCTAGGTTATCTTTTTTATTTTTTAAAGCAAGAGAAACATTTTTGATTAGTTTCAAATATACTTTATCAAATCGGTCAACTTTTTTGTATTTTTTAATAGTGTTTTTTGCTTTTTTTTCTAACGTATAACAATAGGACCACGTTCCTCCCGGA
Source organism: Candidatus Woesearchaeota archaeon (assembly GCA_018664115.1). Taxonomy (GTDB): domain Archaea; phylum Nanobdellota; class Nanobdellia; order Woesearchaeales; family GW2011-AR9; genus JABJOX01. The sequence goes on along the minus strand of JABJOX010000056.1, from coordinate 443 downwards.
TTTTGGTATAAAACGTCCCAATGTTCGTCAGAACTTTGATCATGGACAGTTAATTCTTTAGCAAAGAGAGAATATGCTTTATCTATCTTTGTTCCGTCTGGAAGAATATTGATTCTGGCTCCCTGAACTTGGTTCTGGGGAGATAATTGTCCTTTTAAGAATTTTGGATTCTTTTTATCAACAAGAACATCAAAATTTTGATGTGCTTTGAACAGTTTTATGATTTCTTTTATGTTTGAGAATTGTTTGGATGATTTCTTCCAAGAGGTTTTAGTTTTCTCATAAGGGATTAATCCTTTAGCTTGAATTCTAATCGTACCTATCGCAATCTCTTTTTTCATAATTGTTAAAGAAATGGTTTTATATATTTAAATGTAATCTTTTATTTTATTATAGGTTTTTTTTATTGTATTGTAATTATGGAAAATTCAGTTTTATATTTT
>JABJOX010000003.1 GCA_018664115.1 Candidatus Woesearchaeota archaeon | reverse complement strand
TCCATAGTATCAGCAGTACCTGCTGGGCTCGTTATGGCTCGAGAACTTGTTTTAGGAATAACATAACCAGCGGCAGCAACTATAGGGATAACTATCATTGTCGTCCTATTTCCTGGAACACCACCAATACAATGTTTATCTAAAGTAACTCCTGGAAATTTTAATTTATACCCCGTCTTTACCATTGCTCTGGTCATATCAACAACTTCTTCATTGTTCCAACCCTCAATAAAACCGGCAGCAACAAAATAAGTTTTTTCAATATCAGTTAAGCGATCATGAGTAATGTCATCAATCACATGTAAGAGTTCAGTGTAAGATAATCTTTTACCGTAAAGTTTACTTCTAATATGTTTTACAGATTCAGGTTTACCAGTGAATTTTATTTTTACTATCTGATTGTTTTTTAGATCTAATCTGTCCAATACTTCTTCGAATAAACCAATCTTTCCTTCCGGAACAGCTTTCTTACTTTCAGAAATATCTAAAATGCAAACTTGTTCTTTTTTATTAGTTTTAACTAAAATCCGGTCACCAGAATGTAAATCTAACAAATGAGCATCTTTAGCATTAAGAATAACGACTAAAGTACCACCGGTAGCAATGTCCATATCTTTAACTTTGAATTTAAGACTGTGATTTTTTGCTTTAATTTTTTTAGGTGTACTTATCTTAGATTTCATGAACTACCTCTTTTTTATGATATTAGAATTAATATTTTATGTTTTATAAGTTTTTCCTCTAACAATCCTTATCTACACATTCGCCGGCACGTAAACCTTTGCAAACTTCACACTTGTCTTTAACAAAAGCGCCAAGGTTTTTCTTTCCAGAATCGTGTTCTTTACCATTACCATTAAGTTTTACAGTTTTATCTTTACCAACGTTAGAAATACTTACGCCTGCACTCAATCGAGCTTTATCGCCGAGAACAGAATCTTTTACAGAACAGCCCTCTTCCAATTCACAACCAGCTCCAACAATAGTATTTTCTAGTTTAACTTTATCGCCAATCCGAGAACCATCACCAATAGCAGTGAAACCTTCTAAAACACAATTCTCACCAATTAAACAACCTCGACCAATAACAATATTTCCTTTCAGAACACAACCATCTTCAACAATAGTTCCCTCACCAATATCTATTGTACCTTCAATAACAACATTCTTTCCTAACTTACCTTTAATAGAAACTTCTTCATTCTCGCCCAATAATTTTTCTGTTGCTTCTAAAATGTGCCAAGGATAACCAACAGGAATCCAATAACCAACAACTTCTTCGGCATGCATCTTACCTTGTTGAGCGAGAACTTTAACCGCATCAGTAAGTTCATATTCACCTCGAATAGAAGGTTTTAACGTTTTTAAGATTTCAAAAACTTCTGGAGAAAAACAGTACATTCCAGTATTAACAAAGTTAGAAACAAACTCTTTAGATTTCTCTACAATATCTTTAACTTTCCCTTCTTCGATCACAACTGCTCCAAAAGCAGAAGCGTCCTGTTTATACTTAACAAGAATACAATTATTATATTTAGAAATGGCATCCATATCTTTACGAGAAAACAAATCATCTCCGTTCAAAACTAAGAACTTTTCAGAAACAAATTTTTCCGCCATTAAAACTGCATGGCCAGTACCAAGTTGTTCCTCTTGAACAACATAAGTTATTTTCATCCCTTTATAATTATCGCCAAATCTGTTGATGATCATGTCTTTTTTATAACCAACAACAATCACAACTTCACTAACTAATCCCAACATTTGTTCCAAGTTATGTTCTAGAACTGGTTTGTTCGCTACTTCAATTAACGGTTTAGGTTTATCTAAAGCCATCGGATACATTCTTGTTCCTTTCCCCGCTGCTAATATTACTGCTTGCATTTTAGGATATTAGACAATTCTGTAAATTTGTCAATTTCATAGTCTGGGACTTCAGAATCATCTTTTGCTTTTAAAGTTTTATATTTTCCTTTCCTCAATAGAACGGTTTTTAATCCCAATTGATTTCCGTAACAAATCTCTGAGGTGATCTTGTTACCAATGACCCATGATTCATTATTGGGATATTGTTTGATGATTTTTTTAAAACAATTTATTTTATGTGCATCAGTTAAAGGAAAGAATATTTTTTCAAAGTAATTTTTAATACCTAAAATATTTACTTTCTTTTCCTGAATAGTTTTATCTCCTTTAGTAACCAATATTTTTTGAGAATGATTGTTAATTAAAAATTCTTTAACACCAGGAAAAAGTTTGATTTGTTCCAAATTAGAATAATCTTTTTTAATCACGCCAGAAGTTAAAAGAAGGGTATCATCCAGATCGAAGACCAAAAGTTTAGAGTTCATTGATAATCCCCATCAAAACTTGGGAGAGCTTTTTATGATCGTGACGGATAAGGTTTCTTTTTAATAAATCGCCCTCTTGTCTTTCTTTAAGTTTATGGCTAAGTAAATCTGTACAAATAACCCTTTCATCTTCACCAAAATCGTTAACCACTAAATTTCCTTCTTGTGCATAAGCTTCAACTAGATCTTCTGGGGGCGGACCATTATTAATGACAATAGAATTAAAGACATCTTTACCAATAAACTTTCTGATTTCTTTAAGATGGTCACTAGCTTTAAAATGAGTGGTTTGACCTTTTCTATTCATCAAATTAGTGACGAAAACTTTTTCCGCTTTTGTTTCTCTAAGAGCTTTACTGACCCCTTCAACTAATAAAACAGGAATAATACTGCTATGCAAACCGCCTGGACCAATAACAACCAAATCAGCGTTCATTATTTCATCAATTGCCCGCGGATTAACTTTAGGAATTGGTTCCAAGAAGAGACTTCGGAAACCATTATCAATTTCTGTAGAAGAATAAATTTCTTTTTCGCCATGAAGAATTTTATTATTATCTAAAATCATCTTTAAACGAACTTGGTTGGTTGTAATTGGAAGAACTTTACCTTTAATAGAAAGAATCTTACTAACTTCTTCAATAGAATGTTCAAAACTTCCGGTAACTTTCTCTAATGCCGATAACAAAAGATTTCCGAAATTGTGTCCGCCAAGAGAACCGTTTTCAAAACGATAGTTCATTAAGTTTCGCATTAATTTACTAGAATCAGATAAAGCCACTAAACATTGTCGGACATCTCC